>NZ_JBHSBO010000080.1:0-944 GCF_042650685.1 Micromonospora sp. GCM10011542 | reverse complement strand
GTCGGCACACGGACGCCATTGTCGAGGCGGTGCGCGAACTCGGAGACCTTGGCTTGGTCAAAGACGCAGTAGCAGAGGTGCGGGTGCACCGCGCAGCGCCGCTGTTCAAGCTCTACATCCTCAACGGCGAGGAAGCCTTCTTCGGCTTCTACCCGGTGGTAGAGCACACCGTCATGATCAAAGGTCAGCCAACGGCCATCTACGACCCGATGGGCAAGGACGCGATCCTCTTTCACCGGGCCGTCAGCGACGACGAGGCTTCCGACGCGTCCCAGTACGTCGACCAGGCCCGGACCTGGTTCGACTCCATGTGGTCAACCATCGCGCACGACTACACGCCATGAACCCGCGATACAGCGTCGCCCAGGTCCTCAGCGACACCGGGCCGATCCTGCTCGACTTCGACGGGCCGATCTGCGCCGTCTTCGCCACCCTCGCGGACTCCACCGTCGCGGCCGAGCTGCGCCGCGTCATCGAGGAGCACGACGTCGAGATACCGGCGCACATCCGAGCCAGCGACGACCCGCTCGAAGTGCTCCGCTTCACCGCGACCACCGCAACGCCCTCGCTGGTCGTACGAGTTGAGAACGCGTTGTGCCGAGCCGAGCTAACCGCGGTCGACGGCGCCACGCCAACTCCCTACGCGCGAGAGGTCATCGTCGCAGCCCACGAGGCCGGGCGGCCAATCGCCATCGTCAGCAACAACTCAGCCCCCGCCATCGAGCGTTACCTGACCGCTCACCGACTCACCCGGTACATCACGACCACCGTTGGCCGAGCACACGGCAACCCAGGTCGCATGAAGCCGAACCCGGCACCAATCCGACGCGCCGCCCTGGCGGTTGATGCCGACCCGACCAGGTGCGTCCTCGTAGGCGACTCCACCTCTGACATCGAAGGCGGACGGGCTGCCGCTGTTCGCACGATCGGGTTTGCCAACAAGC
>NZ_JBHSBO010000079.1:0-563 GCF_042650685.1 Micromonospora sp. GCM10011542 | reverse complement strand
ACCGGCTCCCACCTATCCTACACAAGCTAATTCGGATACCAATGTCAAGCTATAGTAAAGGTCCCGGGGTCTTTCCGTCCTGCCGCGCGTAACGAGCATCTTTACTCGTACTGCAATTTCGCCGGGCCTGTGGTTGAGACAGTGGGGAAGTCGTTACGCCATTCGTGCAGGTCGGAACTTACCCGACAAGGAATTTCGCTACCTTAGGATGGTTATAGTTACCACCGCCGTTTACTGGCGCTTAAGTTCTCCGCTTCGCCCCGAAGAGCTAACAGGTCCCCTTAACGTTCCAGCACCGGGCAGGCGTCAGTCCATATACATCGAATTACTTCTTCGCATGGACCTGTGTTTTTAGTAAACAGTCGCTTCCCCCTGCTCTCTGCGGCCATACAACGCTCCACCCGCGTGGGGCTTCACGTCTCCGGCCCCCCTTCTCCCTAAGTTACGGGGGCAATTTGCCGAGTTCCTTAACCACAGTTCGCCCGATCGCCTCGGTATTCTCTACCTGACCACCTGTGTCGGTTTGGGGTACGGGCCGCTAAGAACTCGCTAGAGGCTTTTCT
>NZ_JBHSBO010000078.1:0-1115 GCF_042650685.1 Micromonospora sp. GCM10011542 | reverse complement strand
TGGATGGGTTGGCGCAGCGGTTGTCGAGCTTGACCCCGGCGGCGGTTGCTGCTTCGGGGGTGCCTACCCGGCAGCGGCTTGCGGAGGCGGAGGTGGCGTACCGCTCGGTGCGGGCGCGGATGATCGCGTTGCAGGAGGAGTTGGACTGGGAGGTCTACCGTCTGTACGGGCTGATCGACGAGGACCTGACCTGCGCCAACCCACCGGAGCTGGCGTTGGGGGAGCGGGCTTTCGAGATCGTCCTGCACACCAGCGGTGCCCAGACCGAGTGGTTCAACCGGCACGGGTCCAAGCCGATCGATCGACCGCAGCCGCACTGGCCAGCGGAGTACCGGTCGCTGGTCGAGCGGCGGATTGCCGCCATCGGGTCCAACCGGCACATTGGGTTGATCGAGCGGCCGGAGTGCAAGCGGCGCTGGTCCACCGACGGGTGGGAGAAGATGCAGTCGGTCGCGTTGCGGGACTGGCTGCTCGATCGGTTGGAAGCGCCGGAGCTGTGGGGTGGGCAGCCGGTGCCGCTGTCGGTAGCGCAGCTCGCCGACCGGGTTGGTAGCGAGCAGGATTTCCGGGCGGTGCTGGACCTGTGGGTCGGGCACGACAACTACGACTTGACCAGGACGCTGGGTCTGCTGATCGCCGACGAGCATGTGCCGTATCTGCCGGCGCAGCGCTATAAGCCGTCCGGGCTGCGTAAGCGCGCGCAGTGGGAGCGGACCTGGGCGTTGCAACGCCAGGAGGATGCGGGGGAGAAGGCCACCATTGAGGTGCCGCCGAAGTATGCCTCGGCGGACTTCGCCCGGCCGTCGTACTGGCGGGCGCGCGGGAAGCTCGACGTGCCGAAGGAGCGGTTCATTTCGTACCCGCAGGCGGGGCGGGACAGCGACGGCAGTGAGCTGCTGGGCTGGGCTGGGTGGGATCACCTGAAGCAGGCGCAGGCGCTCGCCACCGTCTATCTTGACCGGAAGACGCAGGAGGCGTGGCCGGCGCACCGGCTACTACCCCTGCTCGCTGGGCTGGTCGAGATTGAGCCGTGGCTGCACCAGTGGCACTCGGGCGAGGAGCCCGGGTTCCCCGGGGCGCCCGCCGAGTTCTTCACTACATTCATCGACGCCGAG
>NZ_JBHSBO010000076.1:0-1320 GCF_042650685.1 Micromonospora sp. GCM10011542 | reverse complement strand
GGCAGGTGATGCAGGCGCCGGTCCAGGTCGCGAGGAGTCGTTGCAGCTCGCGGATGACCCTGTAGAGGGTCAGGCCGGCGCAGCCGCTTTTGGGTCCAGGCGCAGTTCCGTGATGAACAGGTGCGCGGCGGTGACCAGGGTGACGTGGCGGTGCCACCCGGTCCAGGAACGGCCTTCGAAGTGGTCCAGACCGAGCCCGGTCTTCAACTCGCGGTAGTCGTGTTCGATGCGCCAGCGGATCTTGCCGTAGCGGACCAGGTCGGCGTGGCTGGTTGCCTCGGGGAGGCTGGACAGCCAGTACTTGACCGGCTCGGCCTCATCGTCGGGCCACTGGGCGATCAGCCACCGCTCGGGCAGGAGCCCGTCCGGGTCGCGGGCGACGCGGTGCCCGGCTGGACGCACTCGCAGGAACACGAACTGAGAGCTCATGGTGCCCTTCGAGCCTTCCCGCCAGGTGATCGTCTCGGCAGCCTCGCGTCCGGCGGCGCGAACGTGCTCGACCAGGCTGACAGCCGTCTTCGGGTAGCGCGGGTCGGTGCGGGTCGGTGGGCGGCCCCGCCCGGACCACATCCGCGGCACCGGTTGCACGCCCGGCTCGTGCGCGAGGGCGTCGCCCTTGACCTGCATGATGTAGCCGATTCCACGCTCGTCCAGAGCGCTGCGGAACTGGCTGTTGTCGCCGTAGCCGGCGTCTGCGGCCAGCAGTGGCGGGCGCAGCCCGTGCTCGGCCAACTCGTCGAGCATCCCCACCACCAGCGACCATTTCGGCCGATGACGCTCATCGGCAGGTATCCCGCACCGGACCCGGCGAGCGACCACCTCAGGACGGTCAGCCTCGTCAACGGCATGGTCGTCCCAGGACGTCGGAAGGAACAACCGCCAACCGAGGGGGCACGACGCGGTGTCGGTGACCGCGTGGATGCTCACCCCGATCTGACAGTTCGCGACCTTGCCCAACGTCCCCGAGTACTGCCGCGCCACGCCCGGTGAACCCTTGCCGTCCTTCGGGAAACCGGTGTCATCGACGACCCACGCCACCGGCCCGACCACGTCGACCGCCCGCACGGCCAACCGCATCCGCACCGCCGTGGTGTCCCACGTCGAGGTTGTCACGAACTGCTGCAACCCCTGATGATCCACCCCGAGCCGATCCGCCATCGGCTGCATCGACTTGCGCCGCCCGTCCAGCAGCAGCCCTCGCAGATACGTGCCACCCTTCGCCCGCTGATCCGACCGCACCAACGGTGTGAACACATCCGCGGCGAACGCCTCAAGCCGTTGCCGCACAAGGAAAAGCTCGTCAGGGGTCACCGCAACATC
>NZ_JBHSBO010000075.1:0-1293 GCF_042650685.1 Micromonospora sp. GCM10011542 | reverse complement strand
TGTTCCGTTGGAGTTTTCGACCTGCGAAAGTACGAGAACTCGGTGACGGAGCAACGGCATGCGTTCTGCCAGGGTATGGGCTGGTGTGCTCGGGGTCGAGCAGGCGGTGGTGGAGGATGTCGAGTTCGACGCCGCCGAGTTGTTGTTGGTGGTGAGGGTGCGGGTGCGTAAGGGCGCGCGGCAGCGGTGTCCTCATTGCGGGCGGCGGTGTCCGCGCTATGACGCTGGGGTGCGGCGGCGGTGGCGGGCGTTGGATCTGGGTGTGGTGCGCGCTGAGGTCGAGGCGGACGCGCCGCGGGTGTCGTGTCCGGTGCATCAGGTGGTGGTCGCGGCGGTGCCGTGGGCCAGACATGGGGCGGGGCACACGCGGGCGTTCGATGCGACGGTGGCGTGGTTGGCGGTGCACACGGCGAAGTCGGCGGTGTCGCAGTTGATGCGGGTGGGGTGGCGCACGGTCGGGGCGATCGTGGCCCGGGTATGGGCCGACACCGGTGGCATCGAGGATCGGTATGACGGGTTGCGTCGTATCGGGATCGATGAGGTCAGTTATAAGAAGGGTCATCGGTATCTGACGGTGGTCGTGGATCACGACACTGGCCGGCTGGTGTGGGCTGCTCCGGGTAAGAGTGCCGCCACGTTGCAGGCGTTCTTCGACCTGCTTGGCCCGGACCGGGCCGCGAAGATCACGCATGTGTCCGCCGACGGCGCTGACTGGATCACCACGGTCGTGCGACGGCGCTGCCCGAACGCGGTCCGCTGCGCCGATGCGTTTCACGTCGTGGCGTGGGCCACCGATGCCGTGGATCGGGTGCGCCGTCAGGCCTGGAATGAGGCCATTGGACGAGGGGCAGGACGACGCGGTGTCGCCATCGGCGCCGCCCGGCAGTTGAAGAACACCCGCTGGGCGTTGTGGAAGAACCCGGAGAACCTCACCGACGCCCAGCAGGCCAAGCTCGCCTGGATCGCCAAGACCCACCCCCGTCTGCACCGGGCCTGGGCGTTGAAGGAAGGCCTACGACTGGTGTTCACCCTGGCCAAGACCAGCCCGGCGGCGGCGGTCGAAGCCCTCGACCGGTGGATCGGGTGGGCCCGCCGCAGCCGCATCGACGTTTTCGTCGACCTCCAACGCCGCGTGGTGCGTCACCGCAACGCCATCCTCGCGTCCATCGAACACGGCCTGTCCAACGGCCGAATCGAGTCCGTCAACGCCAAGATCCGCCTGATCACCCGGATGGCCTTCGGATTCCACTCACCCGACGCCCTCATCGCCCTGGCCATGCTCAGCCTCGGCGG
>NZ_JBHSBO010000074.1:0-786 GCF_042650685.1 Micromonospora sp. GCM10011542 | reverse complement strand
CACTTGACCAGTGAGCTATTACGCACTCTTTAAAGGGTGGCTGCTTCTAAGCCAACCTCCTGGTTGTCTATGCGACCCCACATCCTTTTCCACTTAGCACACGCTTAGGGGCCTTAGCTGGTGATCTGGGCTGTTTCCCTCTCGACTACGAAGCTTATCCCCCGCAGTCTCACTGCCGCGCTCTCACTTACCGGCATTCGGAGTTTGGCTGATTTCGGTAAGCTTGTGGGCCCCCTAGACCATCCAGTGCTCTACCTCCGGCAAGAAACACGCGACGCTGCACCTAAATGCATTTCGGGGAGAACCAGCTATCACGGAGTTTGATTGGCCTTTCACCCCTAACCACAGGTCATCCCCCAATTTTTCAACATTGGTGGGTTCGGCCCTCCACGCGGTCTTACCCGCGCTTCAGCCTGCCCATGGCTAGATCACTCCGCTTCGGGTCTAGGACACGCGACTGAATCGCCCTATTCAGACTCGCTTTCGCTACGGCTCCCCCACACGGGTTAACCTCGCCACATGCCACTAACTCGCAGGCTCATTCTTCAAAAGGCACGCCGTCACCCCGCAAGGCTCCGACGGATTGTAGGCGAACGGTTTCAGGTACTATTTCACTCCCCTCCCGGGGTACTTTTCACCATTCCCTCACGGTACTCGTCCGCTATCGGTCACCAGGAAGTATTTAGGCTTACCAGGTGGTCCTGGCAGATTCACGGCAGATTTCAGGGGTCCGCCGCTACTCGGGAACACCCACAGAAGATTGGCAACTTTCACCTACCGGACTTT
>NZ_JBHSBO010000073.1:0-600 GCF_042650685.1 Micromonospora sp. GCM10011542 | reverse complement strand
CTGGTCCGGCTACACCGGTGCGAGATCCACCCGAGTGCACCCGCTTGCCGGGCTTTCGCTGAAAGTGATGACCGCATCGAGTCGGTCCCTGGCCGCGACGAGTTCGGAGATCCGCTGGTCGATGCGGTCCCGTTCTGCGTGTAGCAGGGCGCGGGACTCCGGGGTGTTGACCTTTGCGTCGATGCAGGGCAGCAGGTCGAGGATCGTCTTGCTGGACAGGCCGGCGGCGTACAGCGTCTGGATCAGGTGTACCCGGTTGGCGGCGTCGTCCGGGTAGTGGCGTTGCCCGCCGCTGCTGCGTACCGGGGTCAGCAGGTGCTGTTCCTCGTAGTAGCGCAACGCCCGTACCGACACGCCGGTCCTCGCGGCTAGATCACCGATTCGCATGGCTGCTCTCCCCGGAGTGACCTCGACCACACCGCTTGTCTCTCACGTCAACGTCAGGTTTTAGCGTAGCTCGCGAACGGTCCACCCCTAATGCCTGGAGGCAGACATGAAGATCACCGGTTCTGTCGCGCTGGTCACCGGCGCCAACCGGGGCATTGGCCGGCACTTCACGCAGCAACTGCTGGAGCGCGGCGCGGCGAAGGTCTATGCGAC
>NZ_JBHSBO010000072.1:0-530 GCF_042650685.1 Micromonospora sp. GCM10011542 | reverse complement strand
TCGGCGGCGGTGCTGGACTCGCAGACCGCGCACAGCCACCAGGGCGGCGAGGCGATCGGCTACGACGCCGGTAAACGCACTCGGGGCCGTAAGCGGCATGTCCTGGTCGACACCTGCGGACTGTTACTCAAGGCGGTGGTGCATTCCGCGTCGATCCAGGAGCGCGCCGGAGCCAAGCTGGTCCTCACGGGGATCACCGAGACGTTCCCGCTGTTGGGCCTGGTCTGGGCCGACGCCGGCTACGTCAACCGCGTCGATGCGGGACTGCTGGACTGGGCGCGCACCCACGCCGGGATCGACCTGCAGATCGTGGCCCGCAACGCCGACGTGAAAGGCTTCCAGGTGCTACCCCGACGCTGGGTGGTGGAACGAACCTTCGCCTGGTTGGGACGGTGCAGACGGTTGGCCCGCGACTACGAACGCAAACCCGCGCACGCCGAAGCGATGATCAAAGTCGCCATGATCCGACTCATGGCCGCGCGTCTCGCCGGCGAGGACATCGAACCGCAAGGCCCGATCGAGACCGAAGC
>NZ_JBHSBO010000071.1:0-853 GCF_042650685.1 Micromonospora sp. GCM10011542 | reverse complement strand
GCGCTCGGAGAGGACGACATCGGCAGTGACATGCCCTCGCGGCTTGTTCTGAGACCGCGCTCTGGGAACCCGCAGCGCCCGGCCGGTGCGCAGACACGCGACCAGCTCACGCTTGAGCGCTCCACGCCCCTGAATGAACAGTGACTGGTAGATCGCCTCGTGGCTGATGCGCAGGGACTCATCATCGGGGAACTCGACACGGAGCCGGTGCGAAATCTGCTCCGGGCTCCACGCCGTCGCCCAGCGGCGGTCCTGCCGATGCGGCTTGTTCAGCCCCTTCCACGCGGGCGTCGAAGGCCCGGTGACGATCGTGCCGTCGGGTCGGCGGACACCGCCGGCGAGCCGGACCTGTACGTACTCACGCAACCTGCCATTGCTCACGAGCTTCGCGGTCTTCGGGCGCTTCGCGGCCTGCTGCGCCTTCCACTGCGCCACCAGAGCCCGGTAGACCGGCTTACCGCCCCTGGTCGCCGCGTTACGGCGCAGCTCGCGTGAGATCGTTCCCGGGTCGCGTCCAATCCTGTGGGCGATCTCGCGCACGCCGACCCCCTGGGCGCGCAGCAACGCGATCTCCTCGCGCTCGGCGAATGACAGGTAACGGCCGGTGGGCTCGTCCAGACTGATCGGCGGCATGCCGCCAGCGTGACGGAACCACCGGGACCCGACCGGCCATGACACACCCACAGCCTCCGCGGCCTCTACCGTCGTTACTCCCGACGCGATCCGCCGCCAGAAGTCCCGCTGCACCGCACGAGACGGCTCCGGCCGTCCCGGTGAACGCATCGGTGGTCGCAATGCCCGATCCGACGCCCACTGGCGCCGCGCACCAGCCGGCAACTCAGGTATCTGCTTC
>NZ_JBHSBO010000070.1:0-671 GCF_042650685.1 Micromonospora sp. GCM10011542 | reverse complement strand
ACACCAGCAGCCCCTCGCCGTCGGGACCGGCCACGGCGTAGGGGTGGATGATCCCGAGGTCCACCCCGGCCACACGGGCCGGATCCGGTTCCTGACCGGGCGGGTAGACCGCCACCGGAACCTCGGCGGTGACATCGAGGAACAGGCGGCCGCCTTCACACAGCAGGGTGATCGAGCGGACCTGCTCGCCCGGATACGGCACGTCGCGCGCCAGACGCACCCACAACGCCGATGTGCCCCTGGCGGTGGGGATCCGCACCCGGCGGCCGTCGAGGGTGAACGTGCCGTGATACCAGCGCACCGGGACCAACCCCCGCCGCCGACGCGGGAACCGCGCCGACACGTCACCGGCGTTGCGGCGCTTCGCCGCCGCGAACCATGCATCAGAAAACCGGCGCAACACCGACCGCGCACCCGTCGAGTCCAATTCCCCGAACGTGCCCGGCCCCGACGCGGACAACTCCCGACACAACTCCTGATAGCCCGACAGCGCTACGTCCCGGCGGCGGCGCCGCCACCCGTTGACCTCCAACACACACGCCCACACATCACCGGCCGACCGCAGCAACCCGAAACACCGCCGCCGCTGCCCGAGCGTCACCCGCAACGCGACACGCGCGCTGCGATGCACAACCCCCGGCAGGGCCGGATCCCGACGACGAGGCACGAAC
>NZ_JBHSBO010000069.1:0-1125 GCF_042650685.1 Micromonospora sp. GCM10011542 | reverse complement strand
TGGCGGCGTTGCGGCGGTCAGGCTGTGGCGGTGGCAGATCTTGTACGTGTGCGGCGGCTGAGTGATCAGGAAGGTCAGCAGCTGCTCAGAATCACCCGCCGGGGAACCGGTTCCCCGATCCGACTACGTCGGGCGATGGTCGTGCTCGCGTCTGCCGGCGGGAACACGGTGCCGGCGATCGCCCGCCTGGTGCAGGCCGACGAGGACACGATCCGGCAGGTCATCCACCGGTTCAACGAGATGGGGATGGCCAGCCTGGACCCTCAGTGGGCGGGTGGCCGTCCCCGCCAGATCAGTCCTGACGAGGAACAGTTCATCGTCGAGACGGCCAACACCCGCCCCGAGAAACTCGGGCGGCCGTTCACCCGCTGGAGCGTGCGCAAGCTCGCCGACCACCTGGGCTCGCATGCGACCCGCCGGATCCGCATCGGGCGGGAACGGCTGCGTCAGATCCTGCACCGGCACCGGATCACCTTCCAGCGGACCAAGACGTGGAAGGAGTCCACCGACCCTGACCGGGACGCCAAACTCGCCCGGATCGAGTACGTGAGCACCTGTTTCCCGCAGCGGTTGTTCGCGTTCGACGAGTTCGGTCCCCTGGTGATCCGTCCGCAGGCCGGCGCAGGGTGGGCGCCGGCCGGGCACCCGCACCGGCTGCCCGCGAACTACCACAAGCTGCACGGGGTCCGGCAGTTCCACGGCTGCTACAGCGTCGGCGACGACCAACTCTGGGGCGTCGTGCGGCGCCGCAAGAGTGCCGCGAACACCCTGGCCGCACTCAAGTCGATCCGCGCCGCGCGTCCGGACGGGGCGCCGATCTACGTCATCCTGGACAACCTGTCCGCGCACAAGGGCCTCAAGATTGGCAGGTGGGCGGCCCGGAACAAGGTCGAACTCTGCTTCACTCCGACCTACGCCTCCTGGGCCAATCCGATCGAGGCCCAGTTCGGGCCGCTACGCACCTTCGTGATCGCCGGCTCGAACCACCCCAACCACACCGTCCTGGCCCGTCGGCTGCAGGCCTACCTACGCTGGCGCAACGCCAACGCCCGCCACCCCGACGTCCTGGCCGCCCAACGCCGAGAACGCGCCCGCATCCGCAGCGAACGCCAACGACGATGGGGC
>NZ_JBHSBO010000068.1:0-128769 GCF_042650685.1 Micromonospora sp. GCM10011542 | reverse complement strand
AGGCCACCGTCACCATCGCCGCGCTACTCCAATGGTTATGAACCTTTGAAGACACGGCCTAGAGACCTATCCCACACACAACCGAGGGAACGCCTGTGGCTACGGAACGCAAGCGCCCGGTGATCAGCGACGGCCTGCCGAGCCAGCTTCCGGACATCGACCCTGAAGAAACCAGCGAATGGGTCGAGTCGCTCGACGGTGTCATCGACGAGCGGGGCGCCAAACGCGCCCGGTACGTCATGCTGCGCCTGCTGGAGCGGGCCCGCGAGCGCCAGGTCGGGGTTCCGCCCCTGACCACCACCGACTACATCAACACCATCCCGTCCGAACGGGAGCCGTGGTTCCCGGGCGACGAGCACGTCGAACGGCGGATCCGGGCGTACGTCCGGTGGAACGCCGCGATGCTCGTGCACCGGGCGCAGCGCCCGGAGATCGGCGTCGGCGGGCACATCTCCACCTACGCCAGCTCCGCGTCGCTCTACGAGGTGGGCTTCAACCACTTCTTCCGGGGCAAGAACCACCCGGGTGGCGGCGACCACATCTACTACCAGGGGCACGCCTCCCCCGGCATGTACGCCCGGGCGTTCCTCGAGGGGCGGCTCAGCGAGCACCAGCTCGACGGGTTCCGCCAGGAGCTGTCGCACCCCGGCGGCGGGCTGCCGTCGTACCCGCACCCGCGGCTGATGCCGGACTTCTGGGAGTTCCCCACGGTCTCGATGGGTCTGGGCGGGCTCAACGCGATCTACCAGGCCCGGTTCAACCGGTACCTGCACCACCGCGGCATCAAGGACACGTCCCAGCAGCACGTCTGGGCGTTCCTGGGCGACGGTGAGATGGACGAGCCGGAGACGCTGGGCGCCATCGGCGTGGCCGCCCGCGAGGAGCTCGACAACCTCACCTTCGTGATCAACTGCAACCTCCAGCGCCTCGACGGCCCGGTCCGCGGCAACGGCAAGGTGATGCAGGAGCTGGAGGCGTTCTTCCGGGGCGCCGGCTGGAACGTGATCAAGGTGGTCTGGGGCCGTGAGTGGGACCCGCTGCTCGCCGCGGACTCCGACGGCGCACTGATCAACCTCATGAACACCACGCCCGACGGCGACTACCAGACCTACAAGGCGGAGTCCGGGGCGTACGTGCGGGAGCACTTCTTCGGCCGCGACCCGCGCACCCGCAAGATGGTCGAGCACCTGTCCGACGACGAGATCTGGAACCTCAAGCGGGGTGGGCACGACTACCGCAAGCTCTACGCGGCCTACAAGGCGGCGACCGAGCACACCGGGCAGCCGACCGTCATCCTGGCCAAGACGATCAAGGGTTGGACGCTCGGCTCGCACTTCGAGGGCCGCAACGCCACCCACCAGATGAAGAAGCTGACGCTGGAGGACCTGAAGACCTTCCGCGACCGCCTCTACCTGGACATCCCGGACAAGGCGCTGGAGGACAACCCCTACCTGCCGCCGTACTACCACCCGGGCGAGAAGTCCGAGGAGCTCGCGTACCTCAAGGAGCGGCGCGAGCAGCTCGGCGGCTACCTGCCGAGCCGGCGGACCAGCACCAAGCGGCTGGCGATCCCCGGGCCGGAGCGGTTCGCCGACGTCAAGCGCGGCTCGGGCAAGCAGAAGGTGGCCACCACGATGGCCTTCGTCCGCCTGCTCAAGGACGTGATGAAGGACAAGGAGTTCGGCAAGCGCTGGGTGCCGATCATCCCGGACGAGGCGCGTACCTTCGGCCTGGACTCGATCTTCCCGACCGCGAAGATCTACTCGCCGCACGGCCAGCGCTACACCTCGGTCGACCGGGAGCTGTTCCTGTCGTACAAGGAGTCGACCACCGGGCAGATCCTGCACGAGGGCATCAACGAGGCCGGTTCGGTCGCCTCGTTCACCGCGGCCGGCACCTCGTACGCCACCCACGACGAGCCGATGATCCCGATGTACATCTTCTACTCGATGTTCGGGTTCCAGCGGACCGCCGACGGGATCTGGGCGGCGGCCGACCAGATGGCCCGGGGCTTCCTGCTCGGCGCCACCGCCGGGCGGACCACGCTCAACGGTGAGGGCCTGCAGCACGAGGACGGCCACTCGCTGCTGATCGCCGCCACCAACCCGGCGGTGGTCGCGTACGACCCGGCGTTCTCGTTCGAGATCGCGCACATCATGGAGCACGGCCTGCACCGGATGTACGGGGAGGCGCAGGAGAACGTCTTCTACTACCTGACGGTCTACAACGAGCCGATCCTGCAGCCGGCGGAGCCGTCGGGCGTGGACGTGGAGGGCCTGCTCAAGGGCATCTACCGCTACTCGCCGGCCCCGCAGGTCGACGGCCCGAAGGCGAACGTGCTCGCCTCCGGCACCGGCATGCAGTGGGCGCTCAAGGCCCAGCAGCTGCTCGCCCAGGACTGGGGGGTGGCCGCCGACGTGTGGTCGGTGACCTCCTGGACCGAGCTGCGCCGCGACGCGGTGGAGTGCGAGGAGTACAACCTGCTCAACCCCGGTGCCGAGGCGCGGGTGCCGTACGTCCAGCAGAAGCTGGCCGACGCGGACGGGCCGAAGGTCGCGGTCAGCGACTGGATGCGGGCGGTGCCGGACCTGATCGCCCGCTGGGTGCCCGGTGACTACACCTCGCTCGGCACCGACGGCTACGGCATGTCGGACACCCGGCACGCGCTGCGCCGGCACTTCCACGTCGACGCCGAGTCGATCGTGGTCGCCACGCTGCGCCAGCTGGCGCGCGCCGGCGCGGTGCCGGCCACCGTGCCGGCCGAGGCGGCCAAGAAGTACGCGATCGACGACGTCAACGCCGCCCCGGTCGGCGAGACCGGCGGCGACAGCTGACAGCACGAACAGGAAGGGCCCGGCGCGGATGCGCCGGGCCCTTTTTGGTGCACCCGCACCCTCGCCCCGCACTCCCCCTCGACCGGGCGGACGGTGGGTGAGACGGGGCGGCGGCGGCTCCGTGGTCCCTGGCGGGGATCCGGGGTCGCCACCGGGACGGGTGACGCCGGAGGCTCGGCGGATCAGCCGACGGCGGCCAGGTCGGTGAGCCGGGCCAGCGAGTCCTCCAGGTCGGCGCCGACCCGACGCAGCCCGAGGCGCAGCAGGGCCGCCTTGACCGGGCCGGCCGGCCACCGGACCACGATGAGCCGCACGATCGTCCCGCCCTCTTCCTCCTCGTCGGGAGTGAGCTGGACGTAGATCTCGGTGCGCGCCTCGGCCCGGGCACCCGCGCCCTTGGCCCGTTCCCGCCAGCCGATCAGCGTCGGCTCCTGGTAGGCGATCACCTCGGCCTCATGCGCCGAGCCGCGCCCGGCCTGGACCAACTGTCGTCGCCCGAAGCCCTCGCCCGAGAGCACCTCGGCCGCACGGACCCCGGCCAGCCAGGCCGGCAACTGCTCGGCCCGCTGCACGACATCCCAGACCACTTCCACCGGCGCCGCCACGTGCGCACTGCGTTCCACGAGGATCATTTCCGTCTTCCTCCAGTGAGGACATCCCACGATATCGGCACTCTATGCGCAAATTCGGACGTACCTGGACGGGTTTGGAAAAAGACACGCCGATTGCCGTTGCGCATCCAGTCATTCCGGCCTATGGCGGATCCGCCGACCGCGCCCTAGAGTCCCGAACACGTTTCACGTTGACCGGGAGGGCGCATGACCGCACCGATGCCCGAGTTCCCCGCCGGATTCCGCTGGGGGGTGTCCACGTCGGCCTACCAGATCGAGGGCGCCACGGGCGCGCACGGTCGTGGGCCGTCCATCTGGGACACCTTCGCGCACTCCCCCGGCCGGATCGCCGACGGCAGCACCGGCGACGTGGCCTGCGACCACCACCACCGCCACGGCGAGGACGTCGCCCTGATGGCCGGGCTGGGCGTCTCGGCGTACCGGTTCTCGATCGCCTGGCCCCGGGTGCAGCCCGGCGGCACCGGACCGGCCAATCCGGCCGGCCTGGACTTCTACGACCGGCTGGTGGACGACCTACTGGCCGCCGGCATCGACCCGGTCGCGTCCCTCTACCACTGGGACCTGCCTCAGCCGCTCGAGGACGCCGGCGGCTGGCTCGCGCGGGACACCGCGGCCCGCTTCGCCGAGTACGCCGACCTGACCGCCGCCCGGCTCGGCGACCGGGTCCGGCTCTGGATCACGCTGAACGAACCGTTCATCCAGATGAGCCTCGGCTACGGCATGGGCGTGCACGCCCCCGGCCGGATGCTGCTCTTCGACGCGTTCCCGGTCGCCCACCACCAGTTGCTCGGCCACGGGCTGGCCGTCGCCGCGCTGCGGGCCCGCACCACCAGCCCGGTCGCCATCGCCAACAACTACTCGCCCGTGCGGGTGCTCGGCGACACCGACGCCGACCGGGCCGCCGGCGCCGCGTACGAGGCGCTGCACAACCGGCTCTGCACCGACCCGCTGCTCGGCCGGGGCTACCCCGACGGGACGGTCAATGACCCGGCCCTGGTGCGGGCCGGCGACCTCGACGTGATCGCCGCCCCGATCGACGTGCTCGGCGTCAACTACTACAACCCGACCGGCGTACGGGCCGCCGAGGAGGGCTCGCCCCTGCCGTTCGAACTGGTGCCGCTCGACAGGTACCCGCGCACCGCCTTCGACTGGCCGGTGGCCCCGGACGGGCTGCGCGAGCTGCTCGGCTGGCTGCGCGACACGTACGGCGACGCGCTGCCACCCATCGAGATCACCGAGAGCGGCTGCGCGTACGACGACGTGCCGGACGCCGACGGGCGGGTGCCCGACCCCGAGCGGATCGCGTACCTCGACGGGCATCTGCGGGCGGTCCGGGCCGCGCTCGACGACGGCGTGGACGTACGCGGGTACTTCGTCTGGTCGCTGCTGGACAACTGGGAGTGGGCCGAGGGGTTCACCAAGCGTTTCGGCCTGGTGCACGTCGACTACGCCACTCAGGCGCGTACCCCGAAGTCCTCGTACACCTGGCTGCGGGACGTGATCGCGGCCGCCCGCCCGGGGTCGGCGCGATGACCACCGTCGACCCGACGCCGGCGTCGCTGCCCGCCGCCCTCGCCGAGCCCACCGTGCCGGTGCGGCGCGGCTGGATCGGGCTGATCTTCGCGGCCAACCTCGGGGTCTGGATGGCGTTCTTCACTCCGATCCAGGTGCTGCTGCCGCAGCAGGTGGCGCGGATCGCGCCGGGCGACAAGGAGGCCATGCTGGCCGTGGTCACCGGCCTAGGCGCGCTCGCCGCGGTGCTGGCCAACCCCCTCGCGGGCGCGCTCTCCGACCGGACCTGCCTGCGGCTGGGCAGCCGGGAGTTCGGTCGCCGGCATGTCTGGACCGCCGGCGGGGCGCTGCTCGGCGCGGCGGCCCTCGTGCTGCTCGCCCAGCAGCGGACCATCCTCGGGGTCGCGCTCGGCTGGGTGGCCGCGCAGGTGTGCTTCAACGCGATGCTGGCGAGCCTCACCGCGGGCATCCCGGACCGGGTGCCGGTCACCCAGCGCGGCGGCGTCTCCGGCTGGGTGGGCATCCCGCAGGCGCTCGGGTTGGTGCTGGGCGCGGTGCTGGTCACCGCCGTGGTCACCGGCAACGCCGCCGGATACCTGGCGATCGCGGCGGTCATGCTGCTGCTGTCGCTGCCGTTCGCGCTGCTCACCGCCGACGACCCACTGCCCCGCACGCACCGGCCGGCGCTGCGGTTCCGGGCGCTGGTCGCCTCGATGTGGATCAGCCCTCGGCGGCACCCCGACTTCGCGTGGGCCTGGATCACCCGGTTCCTGGTCCAGGTGGGCAACGCGCTGGGCACCCTCTACCTGCTGTACTTCCTCACCGACGGGGTGCGCCACCCCGACCCGGAGAGCGCGCTGCTGGTGCTGATCCTGCTCTACACGGCCGGCATGATGCTGACGGCGGTGATCGCCGGCCGGCTGTCGGACCGTTCCGGTCGGCGCAAGGTCTTCGTGATCACGTCGGGGCTGATCATGGCGGTGGCCGCGCTGCTGCTCGCGGTCGCGCCGGTCTGGCCGATGGCGGTGGTCGCCGCGCTGCTGCTCGGCGCCGGGTACGGCGTCTACCTGTCGGTCGACGCCGCGCTCATCACCCAGGTGCTGCCCCGGGCCACCGACCGCGCCAAGGACCTCGGCGTGATCAACATTGCCAACTCGGCGCCGCAGGTGCTCGGTCCGGCGCTCTCCGCCCCGATCGTGGTGCACCTGGGCGGCTATCCGACGCTCTACGCGCTGACCGCCGTGGTCACCCTGCTCGGCAGTGTCCTGGTCCTCAAGATCCGCTCAGTGCCCTGACTGTTAGGAGGGGCCCCCTGTACAACGCCAGGCGATAAGAAGGGGCCCTTCCTTACTCGGTCGACGGTCGCCGTAGGCTGGGGACGTGACGGTACGTGTACGCTTCGCCCCCTCCCCGACCGGTATGTTCCACGTCGGCGGCGCCCGCTCGGCGCTGCAGAACTGGATCTACGCCAAGCAGCAGGGCGGGGTGTTCGTGCTGCGCATCGAGGACACCGACGCCGCGCGCAACAAGCCCGAGTGGACCGAGGGCATCCTCTCCGCGCTCGACTGGATCGGCATCGAGCGCATGAGCTACGAGGGCCCCCACTTCCAGTCGGAGAACGCCCACGAGCACCGGGCCGCCGCGCAGCGGCTCTACGAGTCCGGCCGCGCGTACTACTGCGACTGCACCCGCGAGGACGTGCAGGCCCGCACCGGATCGCAGTACCAGGGCTACGACGGCTACCACCGCGACCTGGGCCTCGGCCCGGGTGCGGGGCGGGCGCTGCGCTTCCGTACGCCGGACGAGGGGTCGACCGTCGTGGTCGACCTGATCCGCGGTGAGCCCACCTTCGAGAACAGGCTGATCGAGGACTTCGTCATCGCCCGCGGCGACGGCTCGCCGGTCTTCCTGCTGGCCAACGTCGTCGACGACATGACCATGGGGATCACCCACGTGATCCGGGCCGAGGAGCACCTGCCCAACACGCCCAAGCAGCAGCTGCTCTGGGACGCCCTCGGGGTCAAGCCGCCGGTCTGGGCGCACGTGCCCGTGGTGGTCAACGAGAAGCGGCAGAAGCTCTCCAAGCGCCGGGACAAGGTCGCCCTGGAGGCGTACCGGGACGAGGGCTACCTCGCCGACGCGATGCGCAACTACCTGATGCTGCTCGGCTGGGCGCCCTCCGGCGACCGGGAGATCGTCCCCTGGTCGGTGATCGAGGACGAGTTCCGGCTGGAGGAGGTCAACCCCTCCCCCGCGTTCTTCGACGAGAAGAAGCTGCGCGCGTTCAACGGCGAGTACATCCGCGCCCTGCCGGTGCCCGCGTTCATCGACGCCTGCCAGCCCTGGCTTACCGGCACCGACACCATCGCGCCCCCGCCGTGGCAGCCGGAGGAGTTCGACGCCGACGCGTTCGCCGCGGTGGCACCGCTGGCACAGACCCGGATCGCGGTGCTCAGCGAGATCGTGCCGAACGTCGACTTCCTCTTCCTGGCCTCGCCGCTGATCGACGAGGCGTCCTGGGCCAAGGCCATGAAGGAGGGCTCCGCCGAGCTGCTGGACGCCGCGACCGCGGCGTTTGAGGCGCTGGAGTCCTGGGACGCCGAGTCGCTGAAGTCGACGCTGGAGGCGGTGGGTGCCGAGCGCGGCCTCAAGCTCGGCAAGACCCAGGCGCCGGTCCGGGTCGCGGTCACCGGCCGCACCGTGGGCCTGCCGCTGTTCGAGTCGTTGGAGGTGCTCGGCCGCGAGCGCACCCTGAGCCGGCTGCGCGCCGCCCGGGTCCGCCTGGTCTGACCGCTGCCGGGCTGGCCCCGCCACGCCCTCCTCCCGCCCTCGCCCCGTCGCGCTGCTTCGTTCGAAGCCGGCGCGACGGGGTCATCTGCCCGTGGTGCCGGTAGGGGTTCGCGGGCCATCGAAGCGGGTGCCACACCGGGCGGCACACCCGTCCTCGGAATCGGCTGGTGGGCCAGGGCCGGCGGAGGGGCCGGAGGTCAGCCGCTGGTGGAGCGGCGCCGGAGCAGGAGGCCGGTGACCAGTGCGGCGAGCAGCACCAGGCCGCCGAGCGTCCAGAGCCACCAACGGTCAGCGGAGTCGGCCCGTTCCCTCGCCACCGGCGTCGGGCTCGTGCCAGGCGCGCCGGGCGCTGCCGACGTCGGCCCGGCCGGGGCTGTCGCAGCCGAGGGCGAGCCAGCGGGAAGCGAGCCCGCGGAAGGCGAACCCGCCGAAGTGCCAGCCCCCGGACCGGTGCCACCGCCGGCCGACGGTGTGGCGGACGGGTCGGCGGCGGTGCCGGTGGTGAGCGTGAACCGCACCTCGCCGGTCACCGGATGCCCGTCGCCGGACGCCACCTGGTAGCCCACGATGTACAGCCCCGCCCTGCCCGGCCGGAACGGCACGCTCACCCGGGAGCCGGTGAAGGTCGGGGCACCACCGGCAGCGGCCACATTGTCCGGTCCGGTTACTGTGATTCTCGTCGTACCCGGGTCCGGCTTGGCCAGGAAGCGAAGCTCGATCCGGGTCGGCGCGGTGGCCACCCGGGCGCCGTTGGCGGGATCGCTGCCGGTCAGCGAATTGTGCGCCGCCGCCGGTGCCGCGGGGAACAGCAACGACACACCGAACGCCACGCCGAACAGCACTGGCACGGCACGCGCCACGCGTGCAACCCTGCCCCCCATGAACCCCTCCGTAAAGGTACGATCCGCCCGCTGATCAACGGCTCCTCATTAGTCGAGCAGAGATCGCAGATAGTTCCAAATACTGTTCCACCAGCTGCAACTTCTCGACGTTCTGCGGAGTCTGTAAGAGTGGGCCCCGGCCGGTCGGCCGGTCCCCGCCATCGGCCGACGGACACGGACGTCACGGCGAAGCCATCCATCGAACGGGGCGAGGAGGCGGGATGGTCCGACAGGCGAGGCGGATGATCGCCGTGCTGGCCGGCACGCTGGCGGCGGCGCTGTCGCTCGGCTCCGCCGGCGCGGTAGCGGCGGCACCGAAAGCACCACCCGCCGGGGTGGACATCACCGGCGAGGGGCTGCGCCAGCCGCTCCGACTGCGCACCGAGACACGACCCGACCACGTGGTCGCGGTGATCGACCAGGTCAACTTCCTCGGCCGCACCGGCCTGTCGACCAAGCCGAAGCCGGCCGACCTCGGTCCGAAGTACACGATCGTGGTGCTGGCCGGAGAGACGCCGAAGCAGACGTACGACCTCTATCCGAAGGCCGTCGGCGGTCCACGGATCTACCGGCCGGCCAAGCAGCCGGATTCCCGTCGTATCAGCGCCGGGTGGTTCCTCGGCCGGCTGAACATGTCCGAGACGCTGCGCACCGCCGGCGTGCCGCTGGAGCGGCAGTTCGACACCGTCAGCGGCGGGGTCGGCGGCGGCGAGCGGGTGCTCCAGGACGACGCGGTCAACCCCGCACGGGACATCGACGAGGCACTCGGCGAGTTGCAGCGGCTGCTGCTGCTCAACGTGGCGGTGATGCTGACCATCACGTTCGGCCTGGCCGGCATCGCGCTGCTGATCCGCCGCCGGACCCGCTGACCGAGACCGACCGAAGGCCGCTGACCGACCGCCGCTGACCACGCCGACCGGTCAGACCTCCAGCACCACCTTGCCGCGGACGTGGCCCGCCTCGACGAGGCGGTGCGCGTCCGCGGCCTGCGCCAGCGGGAACGTCCGGGCCACCTCGACGGTGAGCCGGCCGGCGTCGACCAGCCCGGCCAGCGCGCTCAGGTCGGTGGTGGATGGTTTCACGAAGACGTACCTACCGCCGAGCCGGGTCACCTGCTCCGGGTCGGCGGTGGAGACCACCCGCGCCGGCCGGGAGGCCAGCTGGGCCGTGGCGTCCAGGTCCGGCCCGCCGAAGAGGTCGAGCACCACGTCCACCCCGTCCGGCGCGACCGCCCGGACCCGGTCGAGCACCCCGTCGCCGTAGGTGACCGGCTCGGCGCCGAGCGAGCAGACGAAGTCGTGGTTCGCCGGGCTGGCCGTTCCGATCACCCGTTGCGCGCCCAACGCGCGGGCGATCTGCACCGCCAGATGGCCGACGCCACCGGCCGCGCCGTGCACCAGCACCACGTCCCCGGCACCGATGTGGGCCACCTGGAGGCACTGGTACGCGGTCAGCCCGGCCAGCGGCAGGCCACCCGCCTGCGCCCAGGACGCACGCGCCGGCCTGGCCGCCAGCGTCCGCTCCGGGGCGGGCACCAGCTCGGCGTACGTGCCGTGCTGGATGTCGTCGCGCCGGACGTACCCGATCACCTCGTCGCCCACCGCGAACCCGGCCACCGCCGGCCCGACCGCCTCCACCACGCCGGCCGCGTCCCAGCCGGGGACCAGCGGGAAGTGCGACGGAAAGGCGCCGGCCAGGTAGCCCTCGCGGATCTTCCAGTCGACCGGGTTGACCCCGGCCGCCCGCACCCGCACCAGCACCGTGTCCGGGCCGACCGGGGGCACAGGCAGCTCCCGCACCGTGAGCAGGTCGGCTCCGCCGTACGTGTCGATCGCGATGGCCTTCACGGCCCCCACGCTAGCCGCCGCAGGGCGGCCCTGGGGTCAGCACCAGCGGCGCGGGGGGCGTTCCCGGCGGGTGGCCCGCTGCCGCGGCCGGACCGGGCCGTGCCGGTGCGCTCCGGCCCAGCCGGACAGCTCGCTGCGGCACCCGGGGGCCGTCTCGAACTCGGGTTCCCCCGGCAGCGCCTGCTCGCCGGACCGCTGGCGCGGCACCACCGGGATGTCCTCGTCGGCCCGGCCGCCGAGCGGCTCGGCCGGGTGCGGCGGCACGCCGCCGACGGCCCGGCGGTGCTTCGCCGCCTGCTGGTCGTGGTGGCCCGGCCGGCAGGGCTCGCCCTGGGCGCAGCCGTGTTCGGCCTCCCCGTGCGCCATCCCGGTCTCCTCACACTCGCGGTCGCCCGCCGGTGCTCGCCCCGACGTGCTCTGCCACCGTACTGGCCGGGACCGACGGGGCGGGGCGTACCCCGGGGTCAGCGACGTGGCCGGCGCGGGAAGATCGTCTCCCAGACCGGGAACGCGACCAGCCAGATCACGATGACCACGGTGAGGTTCCGGATCCAGGCGGCCAGCTCCCGGGTCCGCTCCGCGTCGCCGACCCAGAGGATCGCGGCGCCGAGCAGCCCGCAGGCGATCGCCCAGGCGAGCAGGGCCTTGCCCCACTCGCGCCACTCGTGCCGGGTGCGCTCCCGGCCGTACCGGGGCGGCCGGACCGGCGGCGGGCCGCCGGCGAAACGGTGGGCGAAGCGCTGGTCCGCCCAGCGCACCATGGAGTGCCCGAACGCCACCGAGAAGCCCAGATAGGCGGCGGCGAGGCCGTGGGTGACGTCGGCGGTCGCGCCGCGTCGCAGGTCGGCCACCGTCGCGGCCAACAGCACCAGATCCACCAGCGGTACGCAGACCAGCAGCGCCGCCCCGAGCCGGGGCCGGCGCAGCGGGTAGCGGGCCACCAGCCCCGCGCCGAGCACCACCCAGAACCCGATCTCGCACGCGACGATCACCGCGACCAGCATGTCGACCTCCCCGTTCCTCGCCACCCAGCGTCGCCGGCCGACGGGGTCTCGACCTCGGCGCCGGTGACGAGATCCGGGTCCACCCTTCGACGGACCCGCGCTCGGCCTACCCCTTTTGGCCCACGTCGGGCGCGGCCGGGTCCTCCCGCGGTCGGAGTCGGCGCGTCGGCGGCTGTGGTGGGATCGGGGCATGCGTCCGCCACCGTGGCTCGGGTCCGGCACGCCCGGTCGGGACCTCACGCTGGCCGGCGCCTCGCTAGCCGGTGGTCTGGTGCTGTACGCCCTCGGGCTGCAACCGCAGATCGTTCCGCACCCCGACGTGCCACCGGCGCTGTTCCTGCCCCCGCTGCTGGCCGTCTGCGTGGCGGTCGGCCTGCGGCGGGCCGCGCCCCGCACCAGCCTGGCCGTGGGCACCGGGGCGCTCCTGGTGGACACGGCGCTCGGCGGCTCGCTGGGGACGGTCCTGGTCTACACGCAGGTGCTCTACGACGCCTGCGTCTACGGCCCGCCCCGGCTGTGGCGGTGGCTGCTGCGGGTCACCGTGGGGCTGAGCCTGTTCGGCGCGGTGGTCGGCGTGCTCGGCTTCGGCCAGTGGCGCGGTGTCGCCGTCGGGGTGCCGGTGGTGCTGGCCGGCCTGTTGCCGGTGCTCACCGGGATCAGCGTGCGGCAGTACCGTGACCAGGCCGCCGCCGAGCGGGCCCGGGCCGAGCAGACCGCGCGGCTAGTCGAGCTGGACCGGTGGCAGGCGGTCAGCGCCGAGCGGGCCCGGATGGCCCGGGAGCTGCACGACGTGGTCGCCAACCATCTCAGCGCGGTGGCCATCCACGCCACCGCCGTGCTGTCGGTGCCGGGGCTGGACCGTGGCCAGGTGGAGTCGGCGCTGCGGGTGATCCGGGAGAGCAGCGTGCAGGGCCTGGCCGAGATGCGGCAGATGATCGAGCTGCCGCGCGAGCCGAACAGCGGCGAAGCGCGGGAGCCGGCGGTCGCTGGTGGGCTGCCGGAGGCGGTCCCGGCGCGGCTGGCCGAGGTGGACCGGCTGGTCGACCGGATCCGGGCCGCGGGTCTCGCGGTGCGGGTGCGGACCGACGGCACGCCGGGTGCGCTGCCGGTGGGGGTGGACCTGGCCGCTTACCGGATCGTGCAGGAGTCGCTGACCAACGCGCTCAAGCACGGCTCGGGCGAGGCGGAGCTGACCATCGCGTACCGGCCGGGGGAGGTCGTGGTGACGGTCGCGAACCCGGTGCGATCCGATGGCGCCGGCCTCCCCGGCGCCGGGGCGGGGCTGATCGGGATGCGGGAGCGGGCCACCCTGCTGGACGGCCGATTCACCGCGGGGCCGCAGGACGGCCGGTGGCGGGTGCACGCCGCGCTGCCCACCCGGGAGGGCCGGTGACCGGCCCATCCGCCGCTCCCCCGGCCGGCACGGGTGAGCCCCCGGTGCGGGTGGTGCTGGCCGACGACCAGCCGGCGGTACGCGCCGGGCTGGCGCTGATCCTGGCCGGCGCGCCCGGCGTCGAGGTGGTGGGCGAGGCGGCCGACGGCGACGAGGCGGTCCGGCTGTGCCGGGAGCTGCGCCCGGACGTGGCGGTGCTCGACGTGCGGATGCCCCGCCGCGACGGCATCGCCGCCACCCGGGCCATCGTGGGCGACGGGCTGGCCGACGTGCTGGTGCTCACCACCTTCGACCTCGACGAGTACGTCTTCGGGGCCCTGCGCGCCGGGGCGGCCGGGTTCCTGCTCAAGGACACCGACGCCGACGGGCTGGTCGCGGCGGTGCGGACGGTGGCCCGGGGCGAGGGGTTCATCGCCCCTGCGGTGACCCGCCGGCTGATCGCGGCCTTCGCGGCCACCGCCCCCGGGGCGTCGGCGGCCACCCAAGCCGCGCTGGGCACGCTCACTCCGCGCGAGCGCGACGTGCTGGCCTGCCTCGGCCTCGGCCTGTCCAACCAGCAGATCGCCGACCGGCTGGCGATGGCGGAGAGCACCACCAAGACCCACGTGAGCCGGATCCTGGCGAAACTGGACCTGCGCAGCCGGGTGCAGGCCGCCATCCTGGCCCAGGAGCTGGGCCTGCCCGCTCCCCCACCCCCGTGACGCCGGTCGGGCCGGCGTGAAGATCCAGGTCAGGGCGTGTCAGGCTAGGGCGGTGGGTACGCCGGGCGGTGGAGAGTTGACGGCCACGCTGCGCCGGATCGAGCGGGCGGCGGGTGGGCTGGCGACCGCGAGTGTGGCCCGGATGGACGAGACGCTGCCCTGGTTCCGCGCCCTCCCGGCCGACCAGCGGTCCTGGGTGATGCTGGTCGCGCAGGCCGGCGCCCGGTCGCTGGTGCAGTGGCTGCAGTCCGGCGGCGGCACGGCGGACAGCACGCAGGAGGTCTCCGACGAGGTCTTCGCCGCCGCCCCGCAGGCGCTGGCCCGGTCGATCACCCTCCAGCAGACCGTGGCGCTGATCAAGGTGACCATCGACGTGGTCGAGGAGCAGGTGTCGAGCCTGGCCGCCGAGGGCGAGGAGCAGCAACTGCGCGAGGCGGTGCTGCGCTTCTCCCGCGAGATCGCGTTCGCCGCCGCCCGGGTGTACGCGCGGGCCGCCGAGTCGCGTGGCGCGTGGGACGCCCGGTTGCAGGCGCTGCTGGTCGACGCGCTGCTGCGCGGCGACTCGCCGGACGTGCTGGCCAGCCGGGCGGCGGCGCTGGGCTGGGCGGACGCGCCGCCGGTGGCGGTGGCGGTGGGGCGCTCCCCGGGCGGGGAGGTGTCCGCCGTGCTGCACGTGGTCTACCGGCAGGCCCGGCGAATCGGCGTGGAGGTCATCGGCGGCGTGCACGGCGACCGGCTGGTGATCGTGCTCGGGGGCGCGGCGGATCCGTTAACGGCCACCACCAAGCTGCTGACCGCGTTCGGGGACGGCCCGGTGGTGGTCGGTCCGGCCGTACCCAGCCTGGACGAGGCGACGGAGTCGGCGCGGGCGGCGCTGGCGGGCTTCCGGGCGGCGCCGGCGTGGCCGACGGCGCCGCGGCCGGTGCCGGCCGGCGACCTGCTGCCGGAGCGGGCCCTGGCGGGCGACGCGGAGGCGCGCCGCCGGCTGCGGCACGACGTGTACGCGACGCTGGTGCGGGCCGGGGGCGAGCTGCTGGAGACCCTGGACGCGTTCCTGGCCGCCGGCGGCACACTGGAGAGCGCCGCGCGGGCGCTGTTCGTGCACCCGAACACGGTGCGCTACCGGCTGCGCCGGATCGCGGAGGTGACCGGCTTCTCGCCGCTGTCGCCCCGGGACGCGTTCGCCCTACAGGTGGCGTTGACGGTGGGTAGGTTGGACCCGGTCGTCCCGGTGAACCCTCCCGTCCCGACCCAGACAATGACCTCGGGCGCTCGGAAAACGGCACAAACAGGTGACGATCACCGCCGATCTTTGTAGGAACCCTCCAAAGGTTCTAGTGTGGTTTGGTCGGGGGCGGCACAGCGCTACCCACGCGTATCCGGGAGAGTCATAGGCGTGCTCGCTGTACTCAGTCCCGGCCAGGGTTCCCAGAAACCCGGCTTCCTGACCCCCTGGCTCGACCTGACCGGCACCGAGGCGCGACTGCGCTGGTGGTCCGCGCTGGCCGGGGTAGACCTGGTGCACCTCGGCACGGTCGCCGACGCCGACGAGATCAAGGACACCGCGCGTACCCAGCCACTGCTGGTCGCGGCGGCGCTGCTCGCCGCCGAACACCTGCCGATGCACGACGTCACGCTCACCGCCGGACACAGCGTCGGCGAGCTGGGCGCCGCCGCGCTGGCCGGGGTGCTGTCGGCCGAGACGGCGATCACCCTCGCCGGCGTCCGGGGGCGCGAGATGGCCGCCGCGTGCGCGCTGGAGCCGACCGGGATGGCAGCGGTGCTGGGCGGCGACCCGGACGAGGTGCTCGCCGCGATCGCCGCGCACGGGCTGCACCCGGCCAACCGCAACGGCGCCGGGCAGGTCGTGGCCGCCGGCGCGCTGGAGGGGCTGGACAAGCTGGCCGCCGAGCCCCCGGCGAAGACCCGGATCATCCGGCTCCAGGTGGCCGGCGCCTTCCACACCCCGTACATGGCTCCGGCCGAGGCCGCGCTGGCCGCGCTGGCCGACGGGATCACCCCGGCCGACCCGGCCCGGATCCTGCTGTCCAACCTCGACGGCACGGCGGTCGACCACGGCCGCGAGATGGTGCAGCGCCTGGTCCGCCAGGTGACCGCCCCGGTGCGCTGGGACCTGTGCATGCGGACTCTGGCCGACCTCGGAGTGACCGGGGTGATCGAGCTGCCGCCGGCCGGCACGCTCGCCGGGCTGGTCAAGCGGGAGCTGAAGGGCTCTGGCGCTCCGGAGATCGTCACCTTGAACACGCCGGACGACCTGCCGGCCGCGCGCGACCTGATCGCCCGGCACGGCACGGCACCGGGCCAACCGCTCGCTCCCATCGGAGGTCACGCATGACCGGCAGTCGCATCGTCTCGATGGGGCACTACCAGCCCTCCCGGGTGGTGACCAACGACGACATCGCCCAGCTCGTGGACACCAACGACGAGTGGATCCGCGACCGGGTGGGCATCGTGAGCCGGCGGATCGCCGACACCGAGACGGTGGCCGACATGGCCACCGCCGCGGCCGGCAAGGCGCTGGCCAACTCCGGCCTGACCGCCGCCGACATCGACCTGGTCGTCGTCGCCACCTGCACGTCGGTGGACCGCAGCCCCAACGTGGCCTGCCGGGTCGCGGCGAAGCTCGGCATCACCGCGCCGGGCGCGTACGACATCAACACCGCCTGCTCGGGCTTCGCCTACGCGCTGGGCACCGTGGACCACGCCATCCGGGCCGGAGCGTCGCGTAACGCGATCGTCATCGGCGCCGAGAAGCTCTCCGACTTCACCGACTGGACCGACCGCTCCACCTGCATCATCTTCGCCGACGGCGCCGGCGCCGCGGTGGTCTCCGCCACCGGCGACGACGAGCCCGCCGGGATCGGCCCGGTCGTCTGGGGCTCGGCGCCGGAGAAGAGCGACGCGGTACGCATCGAGGGCTGGCGCCCGTACGTCCAGCAGGAGGGGCAGTCGGTGTTCCGCTGGGCCACCACCGCGCTGGCGCCGCTCGCCCTGCAGGCGTGCGAGCGGGCCGGGGTCGACCCGTCGGAGCTGGCGGCGTTCGTGCCGCACCAGGCCAACGCCCGGATCATCGACGGCATCGCCAAGCGGCTCAACATCCCGGACGCGATCATCGCCAAGGACATCGTCGAGTCCGGCAACACCTCGGCGGCGAGTGTGCCGCTGGCCCTGTCCAAGCTGGTCGAGCGGCGGGAGGTGCCCTCGGGCGCCCCGGTGCTGCTGTTCGGCTTCGGCGGTGGCCTGACCTACGCCGGCCAGGTCGTCCGCTGCCCCTGAACCCCCTCCGGCGCGTACCGCCGAGGAGTGGCGGCCGGCAACGCCGGTCGCCGAGATTCCCCCCATTGAGAGGAACCAACCGCAATGACCCGTGACGAGATCACCACCGGCCTCGCCGAGATCCTCGAAGAGGTTGCCGGGGTGAACCCGGACGACGTGGCCGAGGGGAAGTCCTTCACCGACGACCTCGACGTCGACTCGCTCTCCATGGTGGAGGTCGTGGTGGCGGCCGAGGAGAAGTTCGGCGTCAAGATCCCGGACAACGAGGTGCAGAACCTGAAGACCGTCGGCGACGCCGTCAGCTACATCGAGGCGCAGTCCTGATCATGAGTCGCCCCGACGTCGTCGTCACCGGGCTCGGCGCGACGACCCCGCTCGGCGGGGACGTCGCGTCGACCTGGGACGCCATGCTGGCCGGCCGCTCCGGGGTGAGTGCTCTCACCCAGGAGTGGGCGGCGCAACTGCCCGTCCGGATCGCCGCACAGCTGGCCGTGGACCCGTCCGAGGTGCTGGACCGGGTCCGCCTGCGCCGGCTGGACCGCTCCGAGGCGATCGCCATCATCGCGGCGCAGCAGGCCTGGGCCGACGCCGGCCTGGCCGACTCCGGTCTCGACGGGGAGCGCCTCGCGGTCAGCGTCGGCTCCGGCATCGGCGGCGCCACCACCCTGCTCGCCCAGGACGACATCCTGGAGGCGTCCGGGCCGCGGCGGGTCTCCCCGCACACGGTGCCGATGCTGATGCCGAACGGTCCGGCCGCCTGGGTCGGGCTGGAGCTGGGCGCCAAGGCCGGCGTGCACTCGGTGGCCAGCGCCTGCGCCACCGGCGCCGAGGCGATCGCGCTCGGTCTGGACATCATCCGCGCCGGCCGCGCCGACGTGGTGGTGGCCGGCGGCACTGAGGCGGTCATCCACCCGCTGCCGATCGCCGGGTTCGCCTCGATGCGGGCCATGTCGACCCGCAACGACGAGCCGGAGAAGGCCTCCCGCCCGTGGGACCGGGGCCGCGACGGCTTCGTCCTCGGCGAGGGTGCCGGCATCGTGGTGCTGGAGCGGGCCGAGCACGCCGCCGCCCGGGGCGCCCGGGTGTACGCGCGCCTCGCCGGCGCTGGCATCACCTCCGACGCGTACGACATCGTGCAGCCGCACGCCGAGGGTGAGGGCGCCATCCGGGCCATCGCCCGGGCGATCGCCGACGCGGACGTGGCCAAGCAGGACATCGTCCACGTCAACGCGCACGCCACGTCGACCCCGGTCGGCGACATGCTGGAGATCGGCGCGCTGCACAAGGCGCTGGGCGACCACCCGGTGCTGGCCGCGACGAAGTCGATGACCGGTCACCTGCTGGGTGCCGCCGGTGCGCTGGAGTCGATCGCCACCATCCTGGCCATCCGCGACGGTGTCGTACCGCCGACGATCAACCTCGACGACCCGGAGCCCGGCCTCACCCTCGAGGTGGCCGCTCACAAGGCACGGCACATGGAGATCCCCGCCGCGCTGAACAACGCGTTCGGCTTCGGCGGCCACAACGTGGCGCTGGTCTTCGCCCGGGCCTGACGGCCCGGTAAGGAAGGGCCCCTTCTTAACGCCTCGTGCATAGGAAGGGGCCCTTGTTAACACGCGGGGGTCGCCGCGAACGCGCTTGACTCCACCTGACGGGTCCGCTTCGCTGAGCCGCATGAAGATCGTTACCGGGACACGGCCGTCCTCGCACGGGCGGATACTCGCCGCCGCGCTGGCCGCCGTGACGCTCGGGCTGCTCGGGCTGCTCGCCGGCTGCACCGGGGACGCCGATGCCCCCGCCGGACGGCCGGCCGGCGAACCGGCCAGCGGCGAGCCCTGGTACGACGAGGTCGCAGCGGCGGCGCCATCCGCCGGCACGACCGGCGGTGCCGGGACGGCGTGCCCGCTGCCCGTCGCGTTTCCGCTCGCAGAGGGCTGGCTGCCGAAGCCGGTCGAGGTACCCGAGGGCGAACTGGGCGAACTGCTCGGCGAAGCGCTGGCCAGCCGCGGAGGCGCCACCGCCCGGTGCGAGGTGGACGGCCGGCGCGCCGGTGGCGGCTTCCTGCGTGTCTGGACGGCGGACCAGCCGGCCGCGCGGCGGGCAGCGCTGGAGGCGTTCGTCGCCGACGGCGGTGAAACCGTAACCGACCAGCGTTTCCGAGAGGTCAGGGCCGGCTCCTACGACGGCACCGAGACCACCTGGCTGACCACCAGCAGCCTGACCGACGAGCCGTCGCGGCACTGGGCGCTGGCCGTCGAGGCGCAGGGGCAGACCCTGTTACTGACGGTCGACGAGAGCCTGATCGCCGACCGGACCGACGTGCTGCCGGCGTACCGGCTCGCGACGGCGGGGCTGACCGCCCGCTGAGCGACGGGCGGCGCCCCGGGTCAGGCCGCGCAGGTGGTGGCGGGCAGGCCGGGCACCACGACCGGCGACCGGCCGCCGGGGCGCGCCTTCCCGGCGAGGACGGCGGCCAGCGCGGTCATCGACGCCCGGCTCGAGGAGTACGTGGCCAGGAGCGTCGGGGACTTCGCCTTCTCCAGCACGTACGGGGTGTCCATGGCGACCGTGACGGCGGCGTTCGCGCTCAGATCCGAGGCGCCGTCGCCGTAGCCGACGAGGTGCACCACCGTGCCGCCACTGGACTTCACCGAGACACCGGCCGCCTTCAGAGCGGCGGTGAGCGCCGCCCGGGTGCCGTCCCGCCCGCCGGAGGAGGTGACGGTGACCGGTCCGCTCACCGCACCGCCACAGGCACCACGCAGCACGGTGACGGCGCCGGCGGCCAGCGCGTCCGCCGCCGCGCGGTGCGCCGGGGTGTTCAGCGTGGACATCGGCGGGGTCGGCCGCTCCGCCAGCTTGAACTTCATGGTCAGCACCCGGGTGACCGCCTCCACCAGCCGGGCCCGGGGCAGCGTGCCCCCGCGCAGCGCGGCCAGCAGCCCGTCGTACGCCTGGCCGACGTTCGGCGTCATCAGGATCAGGTCGTTGCCGGCGTTCAGCGCCTTCACGGCGGCCTCGCCCGGGGAGTACCGCTTCGCGGGCGGCATGTTCATGCCGTCGGTGATGAGCACGCCCTTGAAGCCGAGCTGGCCGCGCAGCACGTCGGTGAGCAGCTTGTGCGAGAAGGTGGCCGGGGTGCCGGGGTCGATCGCCCGCGCGTCCAGGTGGCCGGACATCACCGCCATCGCCCCCGCGTCGATCCCGGCGGTGAACGGCGGCCACGCGCCGGACGCCAGTGCCGCCGCGGACTGGGTGAGCACCGGCAGGTCCTGGTGCGAGTCGGTGGCGCTGTGGCCGTGCCCCGGGAAGTGCTTCAGGGTGGCCGCGACCCCGACCTGCTGCAGCCCGCGGACCGCGCCGCCGACCTGCGCCGCGTCCCGCTTCGGGTCGGCGCCGAAGGAGCGGGAGCCAATCACCGTGCTGCGGGTGGCCAGGACGTCGGCCACCGGGGCGAAGTCGAGGTTGATGCCCATCGCGGCCAGCTCGGTGCCGGCGGCCCGCCAGGCGGCCTCGGTCAGTGCCGGGTCGCCGGCCGCTCCGGCGGCCAGGGCGCTGGGCAGCACGGTGACCCCGTCGGTGATCCGGGTGACCACGCCGTACTCCTGGTCGGTGCCGATCAGGAACGGGGCCGGGCCGGTGGCGAGCTTGCCGGCGGCGGTCCGCAGCCCGGTGGTCAGCTCGTGCACCTGCGCCGGGTTGTCGACGTTGGTGGTCTCCTGGTTGCCCTTGGTCGGGTCGTCGGCGCTGAACCCGACCAGGATCAGCCCGCCCAGCCGGTACTTCGCGATCATCTCGGCCGGGGTGTCCACCCCCGCGAGGGCCTGGTTGCCGGCGGCGGAGCCGGGCGAGACCTTGGTGGCCGAGTCGCCGTACGCGTAGGGCATCAGCACCTGGCCGACCAGATCCTCGTCGGGCAGGGTGGCGACCAGCGCCGCGGCTCGGGCGGCCGGGTCGCCGGTCGGCGTCGCGGCGGGGGTGCTCGGGCCGGCGGTGGCGCTGGCCGGGCCGGACGGTGTGGCCGCGGGGCGGGCCGGGGCGGCACCCGAGCAGCCGGAGACGAGCAGGGCGGTCAGAGCGGCGACGGCGACGCCGACGCGTCGCGGGCGAATCGGCACCCAGCCATCCCACCAGTTCACCGCTTATCGGGGCAACTTGACCTTCCGCTCACGGCCCCACCCGAGCCACGTGCGAGCAGGTGGACGGCCGCGCCTCGATCGGTTTCAGCCGACCCGGGTGAGCAGTGTCACGGGCGCGCCGTCACCGGCGTACCGGTAGGGCTCCAGCTCGGCGTCCCAGGCGGTGCCGAGCGCCTTGTCCAGAGCGTGCGCCAGCGCCTCCGGGGCCCGGGCGGCGGCCATCAGGGCCCGCAGCCGGTCCTCGCCGAGCTGGATGTCGCCGGCCGCGCCGAGGGTGGCCCGGAACAGGCCGCGCCCCGGTACGTACATGAAGCGCTCTCCGTCGGCACCGGGGCTGGGTTCCTCGGTCACCTCGAAACGGATCATGGGCCACTGCCGAAGGGCAGCAGCCAGCTCGGCGCCCGTCCCCGGACGACCGGTCCACCCGCACTCGGCCCGGCGAGCGCCGGGGTCGACGGGCTGAGCCGTCCACTGCAGGTTGACCGGCGCGGCGAGGACGCGCGCGATCGCCCACTCGACGTGCGAGCACACGGCGAGCGGGGTCGAGTGGACGTATACGACGCCACGCGTTGGCACGGTGACCTCCCGGAGAGCGAGGTGCGTCTTCCCCTACGACCTCGTCCACCAGAGTGGCTCGTGCAACACATGATTACCTGTGTGACGGATGGTGCGCCAGGGAATCGCAAAATTCGCTGGTCGGAATAGCCGTAAGGGTGGCGCCGGTTGTCTCTCAGGACACCGCGACGAGCAGCCTGATGTCGTGGTCCTGTACAGTTCCATCGGCGGCTTGTGCCGCGTTACATCTTCGCGGGCGGACCTTGGTCACCCGCACACAGCCCCCGGACGTCCAGTCCTCCCGTACGTCTTGCAAGGAGTACCTCCGTGGCGAGCAACACCTCTAAGACCGCGCGCGCGTCCGTCCGGGCCGGCCAGGCTGGCCAGGGTGGCGCCCTCAGCGTGCTGGGCGAGTTCAAGTACCTCATCCCGCTCAACGGCGGCAAGCACGCCTACGTGCGGAACCTGACCAACGGCAAGACCGCGCACCTGCGCACCGACTCCGAGGCCTTCGTCGAGGAGATCCGGGTGCTGGCCGCCGCCGGCCACGCCGCCAAGATCCGGGCCGAGATCAACAACCTGGCCGTGACCCACCCCGGCGACGGCTGGGACGCGACCGAGAAGCGCCTGGTCGAGGCCGGCGTCTTCGAGGGCTGAGCCCTCCCCCACGCACCACCTGAGCCGCCCGTCGGGAACATCCCGGCGGGCGGTTCCGCGTCCCGCTCAGGGCGGCTCCAGCAGGGCGACCTCGCCGGTGGCCAGGTCGTACAGGGCACCGACCACGTCGACCCGACCGGCGGCGACCGGCCCGGCCAGCAGGTCGTCGGCACGCAGGGTCCGCACCGTGCGCAGCACGTGCCGACGTATCGCCAGCGGCTGCACCTCGGGGTCCGTCAACCCCACCTCGCGCACCGCCGGGGCGATCTGCTCGACCAGGTGCGCGAGCGACCCGCCGGGCCGTTGCCCGCCGCGCAGCGCGTCCACCGTGGCGGCCACCGCCCCGCACCGCTCGTGGCCGAGCACCATCACCAGGGGTACGCCGAGCTGGCCCACCACGTACTCGATGGAGCCGCGCACCGCGCGGTCCAGCACGTGCCCGCCGGTACGGATGACGCAGATCGCGCCGAAGGTCTGGTCGAAGATCGCCTCCAGCGGCACCCGCGAGTCGATGCAGCCGAGCACCACCGCGTACGGCTGCTGGTCACCGGAGGCGGTGGCCGCGGCGGCGGTCACGTCGTGGCCGTGCACCGGCTGGCCGCTGACGAACCGCCGGTTCCCGGCGAGCAGTTCGGCCAGCGCGGCGCGGGGCGTACCGCCGGCCTGCCGCCCGTCCGGTGCCCGGCCCCCGGCCGGCCGGCCGTCCGACGCCGATCGGCCCGGCTCCGCCCCCGGCGACCACATGCCTCCAGCCTGACCCGCCGCGTCCAGCGGCGCGGGCGGGTCGGGAATCTTCGCTCCGGGACGGTTGGCGTGGTGTCATGACGGGTAGCCGGTGTTACCGCCGGGTATCCCGGTGCTGGTGATGCCGGGCGGCCCTGGGAGGTGGCGATGCCGGAGCGGTTCGAGGTCGGTATGCCCGACGGCGTACGACTGCACGTCGAGGTGACGGGGCCGGCGAACGCCGAGGTCACGGCCGTCCTGCTGCACGGCTGGACGCTGGACGGGCGCAGCTGGCACCGGCAGGTGGACGCGCTCACCGGGTCCGGCGACGGCGCGGTGCGGGTGGTCACCTACGACGCGCGGGGACACGGCCGCTCCAGCTGCATGGCGCTGCCCACGGCCACGCTGGCCCAGCTCGGCGACGACCTGGCCGCGGTGCTCGACGCGGTGGCGCCGACCGGGCGGGTGGTCCTGGTCGGGCACTCCATGGGCGGCATGACGATCATGGAGTACGCGCACCGGCACCCCGGGCACTTCGCCGCCCGTACCGCCGGCCTGGTCTTCGTCTCCACCACCGCCGAGGGGCACACGCACACCGTCTACGGCCTGTCGCCGCGGATCGCCCGGCTGATCCGGCTGGCCGAGACCACCGGCGCCGGGGTGCTGGCCCGGTGCGGCTCCTGGCGGCCGCCACGGGCGCTGCTGCGCGCGCTGCGACCGAGCATCCGGTGGATGCTCTTCGGGGACCGCTGCGACCCGACCGACATCCGTCTGGTCACCTCGGCGGTGGCCCGCGCCTCGCTGCGCTCGATCGGCGGCTTCCGCGCCTCGATCGGCGCGCAGCACCGGCTGGACACCCTGACCGCCCTGGCCCACCTGCCGGCCGCCGCCCTGGTCGGCGACCGGGACCGGTTGACCCCGCCGCCGTGCGCCGAGTCGATCGCGGCGGCCCTGCCGGCCACCGAACTGACGGTCTGCCCCGGCGCGGGGCACATGCTGATGATGGAGCGGCCGGACGAGGTGAACGCCGCGCTGACCGGCGTGCTGGGCCGGATCCTCGCCGATCCGCCGCCGCGCGAGCGCGGCACCGACACCGCCGCGACGGTCGGCTGAGCCGCATTCGCGCACCTCGGGCGCGGCGGGCCGGGCCGGGGGCCGTACCCTTCTGCGGTTGGCCTGCGCGGTTCACACCGCTTACCGCCGACGTCAGGAGGAGCGTGCGTTGACCGACCAGACCGCCCTGGAGCAGGAGACCGCCGTCGAGCAGCGGCACCTCGACCGGGTGTACGCCCGCCTGGCCGAGCTGCGGCAGTCGGCGGTCCGCGCCGAGCGGGACGGCTACCGGATGGCCCGGGTGGGCACCTTCGGCGCCCTGGTCGAACGCGACGCCATGGTCTTCCACGCCGCGCAGCGGCGGCACACCCTCGACGCCGAGCACGAGGGGCTGGTCTTCGGCCGGCTGGACCTGCGCGACCGGCAGGTGCTGCACGTCGGGCGGCTCGGCATCCGGGACGAGGACGCGACCACCCTGGTGGTGGACTGGCGTGCGCCGGCCGCCGCCGCGTTCTACCAGGCCACCCCGGCCCAACCGCTGGGCGTGGTCCGCCGTCGCACGATCCAGTCCCGGGGCGAGCGGGTCACCCGGATCGAGGACGACCTGCTCGACCCGACCGCCGCCCCGGAGGGGATGACGGTGGTGGGCGACGGCGCGCTGCTGGCCACCCTGTCCCGGGCCACCGGCCGGGGCATGCGCGACATCGTGGCGACCATCCAGCGGGAGCAGGACGAGGCGATCCGCTCGCCCAGTTCCGGCGTGACGATCGTCTCGGGCGGCCCGGGCACGGGCAAGACCGCGGTCGCCCTGCACCGCGCGGCCTTCCTGCTCTACTCCGACCGCAGCCGGTACGCCGGCGGGGGCATCCTGGTGGTCGGCCCGTCCTCGGTCTTCGTCGAGTACATCGCCTCGGTGCTGCCGTCGCTGGGTGAGGACACCGCCACCCTGCACTCGCTGGGCACCCTGTTCCCCGGCATGACCGCCACCCGCACCGATCCGCCCGAGGTGGCGGCGGTGAAGGGTTCGCTGCGGATGCGCCGGGTGCTGGAGCGGGCGGTGCGCGACGCCGCACCGGGCGGCCCGGGCGAGCTGCGCCTGCTCTACCGGGGGCAACTGCTGCGGCTGGACCGGGCCCAGCTGGACGCGATCCGGGACCGCGCGCTGCCCCGGGGCGCCCGACGCAACGAGGTACGCCGGGCCGGCTTCGACGGGGTGTTCGCCGCGCTGTGGGCGCAGGCCCGCCAGCACGCCACCACCGGCCGGCTGCCGGAGCAACGGGCCTTCGAGGAGGAGATCGCCGAGCGGCCCGAGTTCCGCGAGTTCCTCAAGGCGTGGTGGCCCCGGCTGCACCCCCGCCACGTGCTCGGCTGGCTGGCCGACCCGCAGCGGCTGCGCCGCTACGCCGGCGGAATCCTCTCCGGCGCGGAGATCCGGCTGCTCTCCGCCGCGTACCGGAGCCTGGACTCCGCCGGGCTGACGATCGCCGACGTAGCGCTGCTGGACGAGCTGGACGCGCTGCTCGGCCAGCCGGTGCGGCCGGCCCGGGCCAAGCGGGATCCGTTCCAGCTCGCCGGCGGGGTCCGCGAGCTGAGCACCTTCGCCGACCGGCAGCGGGCCGCCCGGGACGCGGCCCGGGAGCGCCCGGCGGACTACCGGGAGTACGCGCACGTCGTGGTGGACGAGGCGCAGGACGTCTCGCCGATGCAGTGGCGCATGATCGGCCGGCGCGGGCGCCTGGCCTCCTGGACGGTCGTGGGTGATCCGGCGCAGACCGCCTGGACCGGCGATCCGGAGGAGCTGACCCGGGCCCGCGACCAGGCCCTGGGCCGGCGCAAGCGGCACCAGTTCACGCTCACCACCAACTACCGCAACTCCGCGGAGATCTTCGCGGTGGCCGCGGCGGAGATCCGGCGGCTCTACCCGGACCTGCCGCTGCCCAGCGCGGTCCGCTCCACCGGGGTCGACCCGGTCCAGCTGGTGGTGCCGCCCGCCGGGTTGGAGACCACGACGCTCAAGGCGGCCACCGAGCTGCTGGCGGAGGTCGAGGGCACGGTCGGGGTGATCACGCCGGTCCCCCGCCGGGACGAGGTGGCCGGCTGGCTGGCCTCGATCGGCGGGCCACGGCTGCAGGTGGTGACCAGCCTGGAGGCCAAGGGCATGGAGTACGACGGCGTCGTGCTGGTCGCCCCGGGCGAGATCCGCGCGGATCCGGGCTCCGGGGTACGCACCCTCTACGTCGCGCTCTCCCGGGCCACCCAGCGGCTCACCACCGTCGACACGGTCGACTGAGCGCGGCGATCCACCGCTCCCGGCCGATCGCTGGCCGTACAGTTGCATACATAGCGATGTGAGCATACATTTGACCGGGTCGGGACCGGCGATGGAGGGTGGGGTCGTGGGCGCAGGTCATGACCACCACCACGGGTCGGTCGCCAACGCCGCACACCAGCACCGGGGCCGGCTCTGGGCGGCGTTCGGGCTGCTCGCCACCCTGATGGTGGTCGAGGCGGTGGCCGCGTTCCACACCGGCTCGCTGGCCCTGCTCTCCGACGCCGGTCACATGTTCACCGACGTCCTCGGCATCGGCATGGCCCTGGCCGCGATCACCGCGACCCGGCGCTCCACCAGCGACCCGCAGCGCACCTTCGGCCTCTACCGGCTGGAGGTGCTGGCCGCGCTGGCCAACGCCGCCCTGCTCTCCGGGGTGGCGATCTACGTGGTGGTCGAGGCGATCGGCCGGTTCGGCGACCCGCCCGAGGTACGGGCCGGCCCGATGCTCGCCGTGGCCGCGCTCGGCCTGCTCGCCAACCTCGTCGCCTTCGCCCTGCTGCGGCCGGGCGCCCGGGAGAGCATCAACCTCCAGGGCGCCTACCTGGAGGTGCTCGGCGACCTGCTCGGATCGGTCGGCGTGATCGGCGCGGCGCTGCTCATCGAGGTCACCGACTGGTGGTGGGCCGACCCGCTCGTGGCGGTCGCGATCGGCGTGTTCATCCTCCCCCGCACCTGGCGGCTCGGGCGGGCCGCGGTACGCATCCTGGTGCAGGCCGCCCCGGAGCACCTCCAGGTCACCGCCGTGCACGACCGCCTGGCCGCCGTGCCGGGCGTCGTCGAGGTGCACGACCTGCACGTCTGGACGCTGACCTCGGGCATGGAGGTGGCCTCCGCCCATCTGACCATGGCGCCCGGAGCGGAGGTCGGGGCGGTGCTGACGGCGGCCCGGACCGCCCTGCACGAGGACTTCCGGATCGAGCACGCCACGCTGCAGATCGAGCCCGGGGCGGCCCCGGGGGCCTGCGGATCGGTCGAGTGGTAGCGGCATTTCAGCGCGTTTTCCAGGCATTCGCCGGGATTTCCCGTGGCGTCGCACGCACCGTCCGTCACAACCGCTGCAGCAGCCCCACCGGCACCGGTAGGCTCTGACCCGGCCTCCACCCGGTGGCGCCCACCCGGCGCCGGTGGCGGCCGCCGCCTAATCGCCCGCACGGGCGAACCGGGGAACCACGTTCTCGGGGTGCATCCGCGTCAGCGGTAGGGATCTTCCGTCCCGAACCCGTCAGCTAACCCGGTCGGCGGCTGACGGAAGGACATGCGTAGTGGCACCAGCACGACCACCCGCCGCCCGACTGGCGGCCCTGCTCGCCGCGATGCTCGCCCTCGGCATCGTCGCCGCCCCGGCCACCGTCGCCACGGCGGCGCCCCCGGCCAGCCAGCGCGCCGCGGCCCCCGACGGTGACGAGGAGGGCGGCACTCCGGCGCTGCGGGCCCAGCTCGAGGCGGCCAGCAAGGGCTACCTCGACGCGAAGCGGGCCCTCGACACCTCGGTGCGGCGGCAACAGCAACTCGCCACCCGACTCAAGTCCACCGAGACCGAGCTGACCGAGCGCAGCGGCAAGGTCGGCGAGATCGCCGGCGTGGCCTACCGCACCGGCCGGCTCGGCACGATGGCGGCGCTGCTCAACAGCAACACGCCCGAGGGCTTCATGGACCGGGCCGCCCAACTGGACGCGGTCGCCGCCAACGAGGACCGGGCACTGCGCGAGCTGCTCGCCACCCGCGACGAGGTCACCCGCACCCGCACCGCGCTCGACGGCGAGATCCGCGAACAGCGCAAGCAGGTCGCGGTGATGGCCAAGCGCAAGGAACAGGCCGAGAAGGCCCTCACCGTGGCCACCACCAGCAAGCCGCGGACCACCGCCGACTCCGGCTCCAACCGCGGCACCTCCACCGCCAACGCCAAGGCCGCGCCGCGCAACTCCGACGGCTCCTGGCCACCGGAGTCGTGCAGCGTCAACGACCCCACCCCGGCCAGCGGCTGCATCACCCCGCGCACCCTGCACGCGCTCAACCAGGCCAAGGCGGCCGGCTTCACCCGGTACGTCTCCTGCCACCGCAATGGCGGCTCGGGCGAGCACCCGAAGGGGCGGGCGTGCGACTTCGCCGCGCAGAAGGGTGGATTCGGCGGTGACGCCACCGGCGGGGACAAGACGTACGGCAACAACCTCGCCGCGTACTTCATCCGCAACGCCGACCGGCTCGCGGTGCTCTACGTGATCTGGTACCGGCAGATCTGGCTGCCCAGCAGCGGGTGGAAGTCGTACAGCGGGGCGGGCGGCGACCCGTCCAGCGACCACACCAACCACGTGCACCTGTCCGTGTACTGACCCACCCGGCCGGTGCCCTCATCCGACGAGGGCACCGGCCGCGGTACGTCCGGGGACGTACCCGGGATGTCGTCGACGACCGGACGACCCCGCCGGTCCCGGCCGGCACCATCGCCGGTATGCCTCGGATCTCGCCCACCGCCCGCAAGGGCCTGCTCACCCTGCACCTGGTCACCTCGCTCGGCTGGCTCGGCGCCGACCTGGTGCTGCTCACCCTCGGCATCGCCGCGCAGCGCGGCGCCGACCCGGCCGTGGTCTATCCGGTCGCCGCGCTGGTCGGTACCGTGCTGTTCGCGCCGCTGAGCGTGCTGGTCTGGCTGATCGGCGTGACCAGCGCGCTGCTCACCCCGTGGGGGCTGCTGCGCTACCGCTGGGTGCTGGTCAAGCTGGTGATCACCAGCGTCATGGTCGGGTTGGTGCTCTTCCTGCTCACCCCGAACCTGCGGCACGCCGGCGCGCTCGGCGCCGCCCTGCCACCCCGGGAACGCGCCGACCTCGTGATCGCCCCGGCCGTGTCGACCAGTCTGATGATCATCGCGACGGTCCTCTCCACCTACAAGCCCTGGGGCCGCCGCCGGGCCGCTCGGACTCGTGCGGCTGCCCCCAGCAGGATCGGCGCACGGTCGGGGAGGTAGGAGCCCCCGCGCCGGAGTCCCGGACGTCGCGCAGCTCCGGGTCAGGTGGGAGTCGGGGGGTTGGTGGTCCGGTCGAGAGCGGCGCCGAGGCGGGTGGCCAGGGCGAGGTGGGCGGCGCGGGCCTCGCGGAACGCGTACCGGAACAGCGGGGCCGGCGCGGTCAGGGTGATCTCGACGTCGATCCGGACCAGCCCGTCCGGCTCGGCCCGCAGCCGGGTGTGGTTACGCACCGTGGTGGCCGGCCACTGCCGGGCCACGGTGACGATCTCGTCGCCGTCGTTGATCAGCACGTCCGCCCGGTAGGTGATCGGGAAGCGCAGCGGCCCGGCCGCCAGCCGGTCGGTGATCGCGTAGCTGGCCCGGGCGCCGGGGCGAGGTGGCAGCTGGCGGACCCGGACGATCAGCGGGTGCAGCTCCCCCTGCCGGGTCAGGTCGCCGAGCAACGCCGCCGCCTCGGCCAGTGAGCACCGGGCCTGGACGGTGTAACTGAAGGTATCCCGCCTGAGCACACCATCTCCCGCCGTCGCTGGTCGCACGATCGTCCCGTACCCCGGTCGGGCTGGCAACGGCCGCGCGTCATCCGCTGGACGCCCGTCGTTCTCCCGCTGGTCGCATGACGGCCGGTTCGGGGGAAACACCGGCTGACGGCGGACGGAGGGCGGGACATGGGCGGGTACGACCGGTGAGCGGGCACGTGATGGTCTTCGCGCCAACCCCGCAGCTGACGGTGACAGTGGACCAGCCGAGCGGCCAGCCGGAGCTGCACCTGCATCCGGGCGGGCAGGGCGTCTGGCAGGCCCGGATGGTGCTGTCGCTGGGGGTGGACGTGGTGCTCTGCACCGCGCTCGGCGGTGAAATCGGCCAGGTGCTGGAGCCGCTGCTGGTCAGCGAGGGGGTCGACGTCAAGGTGGTGGTCCGCGACTCCGGCAGCGGCGGGTACGTCCACGACCGCCGGGACGGAAGCCGGCGGGAGATCGTCGACGTACCCGGGCAGCCGCTGAGCCGGCACGAGCTGGACGAGCTGTACAACCTCGCCCTCGGCGAGGGCCTGCGGGCCCCGGTCAGCGTGCTCAGCGGCCCCAACGATCCGGCGCTCGTGCCGGCGGACCTGTACCGACGTTTCGCCGCGGACCTGGGCGCCAACGGCGGCCGGGTGGTGGTCGACCTCTCGGGCGAGCACCTCGCCGCGGTGCTGGAGAGCGGGGTGTTCTTCCTCAAGGTCAGCCACGAGGAGCTGATCCGCGACGGCCGCGCCCGCGACGAGGACACCGCCGAGCTGACCCGGGCCATGTACGACCTGCACGCCGGCGGCGCCGACACGGTGGTGGTGAGCCGCGCGGACCAGCCGGCGTTGGCGCTGGTCGACGGGGAGTTGTTCGAGGTGGAGATGCCCCGGTTGCAGGCGGCCGACCCGCGCGGCGCGGGTGACTCGATGACCGCCGGGGTGGCCGCCGTGATGGCCGGTGGTGGGGACATCCGGACCGCGATCCGGACCGGTGCGGCGGCCGGGGCGCTCAACGTCACCCGGCACGGGCTGGGCACCGGCCGGCTCGATTCGATCACCGGCCTGGTGGACCGGGTCCGGCTGGTCCCGGCCGACAGCCGGCCGCAGGAGCACATCACCCCGGACGAGTTGGCCGAACGGGTCGAGCGATGAAGCTGCGGGTGCTGGTGACCAACGACGACGGAATCGCCGCCCCGGGCATTCAGGCGCTCGCCCGCGCCGCCGCACAGCGAGGCCTGGATGTGGTGGTCGCCGCGCCGCTGGAGGAGGCGAGCGGCACCAGCGCCGGGATGACCGCGCTGGAACGGGACGGGCGGGTGATCGTGCACGACCATCCGCTGTCCGAACTGCCGGACGTGCCGGCGTACGGGGTCGGCGGCCCGCCCGGCTTCATCACGCTGATCGCGCTGCACGGCGCGTTCGGCCCGCCGCCGTCGGTGGTGCTCTCCGGGATCAACCGAGGGGCGAACGCCGGCAGGGCCGTGCTGCACTCGGGCACCGTGGGCGCCGCGTTCACCGCCGCCGCGAACGGCTGCCGGGCGCTGGCCGTCTCGCTGGACGTGCTCTCCGCCGGCGAGGCGACGGCCGCCAGCGGTGGCGCCGCGGTCGCTGCCGCCGCTCGGGTACGCGACGTGGAGCGGCACTGGGGCACCGCCGCCCGGGTGGCGCTGGACCTGCTGCCCCGGCTCACGGCGGGGCCGGTGGAGAGCGTGCTCAACGTCAACGCGCCGGACCTGCCGCACGAGCGTCTGCGCGGGGTACGCCGCGGCACGCTGGCCAGCTTCGGCCAGGTGCAGATGACGGTGGCCGAGGCCGGGCACGGCTACGTCCGGACGTCGCTGGAGGAACGCGGTCAGGCCGCACAGCCCGGCACGGACGTGGCGCTGCTCGCCGACGGGTACGCCTCGGTGACGGCGATCCGGGCGGTCACCGAGGTGACCGACATCGACCTGACCGGTCTCGACGGAACGTGACCCGGCTCAGGCGCCGGGAAGCACCTCCGGGGTGGCGGCGCCGGCGAAGTAGGGCTCGGGGGCACCGAAGAGGCCCAGCAGGCCGGTCACCCAGAGCTGCCGGTGCACGAACCGGCTCGGCTCGGTGACCACGAGCTTGACGCCGCTGACCTCGGCGGTCTGGAAGCCCGCGACCATCGCGCTGATGCCGACCGAGTCGATGAAGGTGACCAGCCGCATGTTGAGCTCGATCCGGGAGGGGCGGCCCTTGGCCAGCACCTCGGCAATCGCCTCGCGCACCTCGTACGCGGTGTCGACGTCGATCTCGCCCCGCGGGGCGATCTCCACGACACCACCGGTCAGAACCGACTTCACGATCGACAGGCTCACGCGAGCACCTCCACCCACCCGTCCCCCGGGCGCCTCATCAGTACGCGGGCCGCGACCGAGAGTATTCCTCCGACGGCCTCGGTCGCCACCCCTGGGGGTGAGCAATTCGCGGATCCGGGCACAACAAGTCGCTTATGTCCGCACTTTTCGCTATCTGTTCACTCAACGATCGGTCGAACCGACGCGTCGCCGGACCAGGGTAACGGTCCCGGTCCACCCGGCCGGACAACCGGGCCTCGGCACCTACCCGCACGCGGGACACCGGCGTGTCGCGGGGTGCGGGAGGCCGGCGTCCGGTTGCCCGGCCTGCCTAGCATCGGCTGCGGACACCCCGGATCGACGGAGAGGATCATCGATGATCAGGAAACTGGCCGGTCTGGCTGGCGTCGCCGCCCTGCTCGCCCTCGTACTGGCCTGCGGTTTCGGCGGCGGGGGCGACGACGACGATGACGACGACGACTTCGCCCGTGGCGTCGCCGCGGTGGTGCTGCGCTGAACCTCCGGGCGGCGGCCCGCGCCGCCGCCCGGGTTTGCGCGTCACCGGTGCGGGGCACTGCCCGATTAGGCGAACCGTGACGCGCTGGACAGACGCCGGAGTCCGATGTGGCCGGCGGGCTTCGGCACCCCGAGGAGGTAACCACGATGTTCGGAACCAACCTGCTGGACCGCCGCAGCAAACCGGAGCGGATCGCGGACCAGGCGTGGCAGCACCTGGTCTCCGCCGTCAGCTCCGCGGGAGACAGTGTCAAGGACACCGCCCGGACGGCCCGGCGCAGCAGCCTCGACGGGGCCGGTGACCTGGTGGGCTCCGCCGGTGACCTGGTGGGCTCCGCGGCCGACGAGGCGCGACGCCGCGCCACGCTGGCCTTCGACGCGCTCGCCGGCCGGCGGCCGGCGCTGCCGTGGACCCTGCTGATCGGCGCCGCGCTGATCGGGGCGGCCGTCGGCTGGGCCGCCGGCACCGCCGCGCGGGCCGCCGGCAGCCGGGACGACCGTGCCGTGGACGACATCGAGTTCGTCGACGTCGACCGCCCCAACGCCCCCGTCGGTCTCGACGGCTGATCCCGGAAACCCTCACGGGCCCCGGTCGACCTGGTCGACCGGGGCCCGTCGCGTCACGGCCATCCATCACCCCCGCGGGGTGAGGGCGGCTCACCCCGGTCGCCGGCAGGATCGGGTACCGCCCACGCATTCGTAAGGAGGGGCAGATGGCCATCGCGACGATCAGCCGCACCGACCAGGACATCCAGACCGCCGTGCTCGACGAGCTGACCTGGGAACCCCGGGTGCAGCCACACGAGATCGGCGTGACCGTCGCCGAGGGCGTGGTCACGTTGACCGGCCGGGTGGACAGCTACGCCAAGAAGTGGGCCGCCGAACGCGCCGCGCATCGCGTGGCCCGGGTCCGGGCGGTCGCCAACGACCTCGCCGTCCGGCTGCCCGGTGGCGCCGAGCGCGCGGACCCGGACCTGGCCGCCGCGGCCGGGCACGCCCTGGAGTGGGACGCCTTCGTACCGGTCGAGAAGCTCCAGGTCACCGTGTCGGGTGGCTGGGTCACGCTGCACGGAGAGGTGGAGTGGGAGTATCAGCGCCGGGCCGCCGAACGGGCGGTCAGCCGCCTCACCGGCGTACGCGGGGTCAGCAACGGCCTCACGGTGCGCCCGAACGCGCCGGCCGACGGCCGGAACGTGGCCGACCGGATCGTCGACGCGCTGGCCCGGGCCGGAGCCACCGAGGCCGAGCGGGTCAACGTGCGGGTGCACGGCGACACGGTGATCCTCGCCGGGCTGGTGCACTCGATGCCCGAGCGCGCCGAGGTGGAGCAGATCGCCTGGTCCGCGCCGGGCATCCGGGAGGTGCAGAACCACATCGCGGTCGCCCCGGTGCTGGGCTGACCGCCTCCCAGCCGCAGTCCCGGCGGCGGGCCCGGCCAGCGCCGAACCACCCGGGACGGGTGAGCCAGCCTCACCCGTCCCGCGACCACGCTGGGACGCATGAGTGATCCGAACGGGCTGATCCAACCGGGGCGCCCGGCGCCCGGCACGGACCGCATCCTCGACGCCCCGCAACGGCTGGCCACCGATCAGCGGGTGATCGCCGGATGATCACGCCTCTGCAGGTCACCGCCCGCCTGCGGGACCCGGTGACGGACGACGACCACACCCGGGGGCCGGTGGACGCGCCGGTCACGATCGTCGAGTACGCCGACTTCCAGTGCCAGTTCTGCGGCGCCGCCTACCCCAACCTGCACGAGCTGCTGCGCCAGCGGGCCGAAACGGTGCAGCTGGTCTACCGCTACTTCCCGATCGCCAACGTGCACCCGTACGCCGAACGGGCCGCCGAGACGGCCGAGGCAGCCGGGGTCCGGGGCCGGTTCTGGGAGATGCACGACTGGCTCTACGAGCACCAGGACCAACTGGACCCGGTGCATCTCTCGCTCGGCGTGGAACAGCTCGGACTGCCGCCGGACGAGATCGCCGGGGAGGTGGACCGGCGGGCGCACGCCGACCGGATCCGCCGGGACTTCGCCGGCGGCATCCGCAGCGGGGTGAACGGCACCCCGACCCTGTTCGTCAACGAGGTCCGGCACGCCGGCGGGTACGCCCTGCCCGACCTGCTGGCCGCGGTGGACGCCGCCGCGAACGCCTGAGCCGCCCGCCGCCGACGCACCCGACCAGGTGCGCGGCGGCGGCGTCCGTCTCAGCGGCGGCCACGCGAGCGGGCCGCCGCTGCCTCAGATCAGCCGCAGCTCACGCGCCCGGCGGACCGCCTCGCGGCGGCGGCTCGCGTCGAGCTTGCGGTAGATGTTGCGCACGTGGGTCTTCACCGTGTTGACCGACAGCGAGAGCTCCCCGGCGATCTCCACGTTGGACAGGATGCTCTGCAGGTAACGCAGGATGGTCAGTTCCCGCTCGGTGAGCGGCTCGTCCAGCCCCGCACCCGGCTCGCCCGCCGGCCGGGACACCGGCTGTTCGGTGCCCCGCACCAGGTCGCTGACGAGCGAGAAGTGGGCGGTCCCGGCGTCCAGGTGCACGGCGAGCAGCTCCCGCACCGGCGGGTCGGCCCGGGTGAAGACCCGCCGGCAGCCCTCGGGACCGGCCAGGTCCAGCACCTGCTCCAGGATCCGGCCGGCCCGGCGTTCGTCGCCGCCGCGATGGGCCAGCACCGCGTCCAGCAGGCCGGCGTCCAGGCGTACCGGAAGCGGCCAACCGCCGGCCTCCGGCGCCTGCCAGTCCGGCAGCGCGCGGCCGGCGGCGCGGACATCACCGGCGCGCAGCTCCACCCGGGCCAGCGCCACCGCGAGGACCGGCTCGGCGCCGTCACGGCCGGCGTCGGACAGCAGCTCCCGGGCGGCCTCCGGGTCACCCCGGTCGGCGCGCAGCTCGGCCTCGGCGGCACGCAGCCGGTCCCCCAGCTCCGTCCCGGCCGGGAGGTCGGCCAGCCACTCCCTGGCCCGCACCAGCAGCCGCTGGCCGGCGGCCGGGTCGCCCGCGTCGCGGCGTAGCTGGGCCCGGCACAGCGCGGCGACCGCAGACGCCACCGGCTCTCCGGGCGCCGCCGGACGGTCGCCGGGCGCCGCCCACTCCTGGGGCGTCCCGTCGTCGGAGCGGGCCGCGCCGAGAGCCGGCGCGGCGAGGGTCAGGTTGGCCTCGGCCTCCTCGGGCTGGTCGCGATCCAGCGCCACCACGGCCAGCGCCAGGTACGCGTACCCGCAGTCCAGCCGGCAGGACCAGCCCCGGCCGGGCGGCATCCCCAAGGCGTCGCGGGCCGACTGCTCGGCAGCGCGCAGCTCGCCGCGCAGCGCCCGCAGCAGGGCCGAGCGGCTGGCGCAGACCAGCTCGGTGCGCGGCCGGCCCGCCTCCCGGGCCGCCGCCCGGGCCCGCGCGAACCGGGCGCCGGGCAGCGCGCCGGTGGCCAGCTCCACCAGCCCCAGCGCGGTACCGGTGAACGCGCGCAGGTCCGCGTCCTCGGCGACGCTGCCCCACCCGGCGGCCGGCGCGGGCTCGGGTGTCCCGGTGGGTGCCGGAGCGGCCGGGCGGGTGCGCAACAGCCGGGCCGCTGCGGCCCGCACCTCCCCCGGGTCGCCGGCCAACCGGGCCAGGGTCAGCTCCAGCGCGGTGGCCAACCGCAGGAACCGGTCCCGACGGGGCACCGGCAGGCCACCGGCGTACGCGGCGGCGGTCTGCAGGTGACCTGAGGCGGCCGGCAGGTCACCGGCGTACGCCCGCTCCGCCGCGCAGGCCAGCGCCACCTCCGGGTCGGCGCGGACCACCTCGGGCGGTGGGGACGTGGAGGCCGTGGCGGGCTCCGGCTCCGGGTCGTACCGGGCCAGCTCCGGCCAGTGAGCGACGAACAGGTCACCGGCGGTGTCCCAGCGGCCGGCGGCCAGGGCGTGCCGCAGCCCGTCGGCGGGGCGCCCGTTGTCGGCGTACCAGCGCGCCGCCCGCACGTGCAGCTCGCGCAGCTCGTCGACGGGCAGCCGCGCCAGCTCCGCGCGGAACAGATCGGCCAGCAGGGGATGGCAGCGGTACCAGGGAGGACGGCTCTCCTCCCGGCGCAGCAGCCCACCGGCGCCGGCCAGGTCCGCGAGGGTCCGCTCGGCGTCCGAGCGGCCGGTCAACGCGTCGGCCAGGTCCGCGCAGACCGTCTCGGCAAGGGCGGTACGCCGCAGCAGGTCCCGGTCGGCCGGGTCGACCGCGGCGAGCACCTCCTCGTGCAGGTAGCCGGCCATCTCCGGCTGATCACCGCCGAACTGCCCGGCCCAGCGCGCCGGGTCCGGCTGCCCGCGCAGGCCCAACGCGGCGATCCGCAGCGCGGCCGGCCAACCGCCGGTGCGCTCCCGCAGCCGGCGCAGCGCGGCGGCCGGCAGCGGCGCGCCGTGCGCGGTGAGCAGGTCGGCCACCTCGTCGTCGGTGAAGGCCAGCTCGTCGACGCCGATCTCGGTCAGCTCGCCGGCGAGCCGGAGCCGGTGCACGGCCAGGGGCAGGCCGGCGCGGGCACCGACCACCAGGTGCAGCCGCTGCTCGGCGTGGCGGAGCAGGAACTCCAGGCCGGTCAGGGCGGCAGGGTCGGTGACGCGGTGCAGGTCGTCGAGGACCAGCAGCACCGGCCGGTCGGCGGCGGCCAGGGCGGCGGCCAGCAGCTCCAGCTGGTCGGGGCGGGGTGGCCGGTCGGGCACCGGCGCCGCCGGCCCGTCGTCCGTCGTCCGGGTGGCCGCCCGCAGCGCCGCCGCCAGGTACGCCCAGAGGCGGTCGCCGTCGTCGCCGGCCTCCACCGACACCCACGCCGGCCCCGGGTCGCCCTCGGGCCGGTCGTCGGCCAGCCGTACCCAGGAGGCGAGCAGAGTGGTCTTGCCCCAGCCGGCGGGAGCGGAGACCAGGGTGACCGGGCCGGCGCTGCCCTCGTCCAGCCGGCGCAGCAGCCGGGGGCGGGCCAGCACCGGCTCTGCCGGCACCGCCGGCGTCAACCGGGACGCCAACAGCGGCGGGCCGGCGAGGTCCTCCGGCGCCGTCCCGACCCGTGCACGGTCCTGCTCCGGCATCCGGCCCCACCCCCACGGACGCGTCCGACCCCTGGTCGGCGAGCGGTTACCCGGCCCGGCGGCGTTCACCCCTTGCGGGCGACCCGGCTTCACCCCGCGCCAGCGCAATCTGGAGGCGACCCATGTGGCGTCCTTTGCTCTGCTTCAACCCACGCGACAGTTTCCCCTGTGTTGCGTGGGGTGAAGCAGAGCAAAGGGGCCGGAAGCGATTTCCTACCGCACCGCCTGTCCGGCGGGGTTCCGGGCACGGCACGGCAGGGTGGTGCGGACCCGACGTAACGGGGCGACGAGCGGCGCGGGAGGACGGGTGGGACCGATGGGACGACTGGCGGGCACGGGAAGCCTCCTCGGCGCCGCGGCGCTGGCCACCGCGGCGGCGCGGCTGCTGCGCGTACCCCGGGGGCGCGGTCCGGGCGACGCGGACGGTGACGTGCCGGCGGGGTGGGAGGTGGTGACGGTGGACCGGCCCCCGGAGCAGGTGCTGCCCAACGGCCGGTGGCCCGATCCGCTGCGGCGCCTGGACGGGGCCGTCGAGGTGCGGGTACGCCCGGCCCCCGACGACCGGGGCACCGAGCTGGCCGCGCGCCCGCTGGTCGGTGCGCAACGACCCGGCGGGCTCGCCGCGCACCTGTTCGGCGACGACCCGGGACTGCAGGTGCGCTGGACGCTCGGCCAGGTCAAGCAGCGCGTCGAGAGCGGTGACGAGCCGGGCCGGAACGAATCGTCCTCCTGATCGACGGGGGTCGACGGCGGATGGCAGACTCTGGGGATGGCTGGGGAGCGGACGTACGACGTGGTGCTGTTCGGGGCCACCGGGTTCACCGGAGGGCTGACCGCCGAGTACCTGGCCCGGCACGCGCCGCCCGGCCTGCGGTGGGCGGTGGCCGGGCGTAACCCCGAGCGCCTCGCCGCCGTGCGGGACCGGCTCGTCGCCATCGACCCGGCGTTGGCCGGGCTGCCGCTGCTGACCGCCGACGTCACCGATCCCGACTCGCTGCGCGCGGTGGCGGAGAGCGCCCGGGTGGTGGCCAGCACCGTCGGCCCGTACGTGCACCACGGTGAGCCGCTGGTCGCGGCCTGCGCGCGGGCCGGCACCGACTACCTCGACATCACCGGCGAGCCGGAATTTGTCGACCTCATGTACGTCCGCCACCACGCCGTGGCGGTCCGCACCGGCGCGCGGCTGGTGCACGCCTGCGGCTTCGACTCCATCCCGCACGACCTGGGCGTCTGGTTCACCGTCCGGCAGCTCCCGACCGACGTGCCGATCAGCGTGGACGGATACGTGCGGGCCGGCGGCCGGTTCTCCGCCGGCACCTACCACTCCGCGCTGACCGCGTTCTCCCGTACCGGGCAGGCCAGCCGGGCCGCGCGGGAGCGCCGGGCGATCGAGCCGCGCCCCGCCGGGCGGCGGGTCCGGGCGGTGCCCGGCAAGCTGGCTCGCTCGGCGGAGCTGGGCATGTGGACCGTGCCGCTGCCCACCATCGACCCGCAGGTGGTCCGCCGCTCGGCGGCGGCCCGACCAGAATACGGTCCGGACTTCCGCTACCGGCACTTCGCCGCGGTCAAGCGGCTGCCCACCGTGCTGGCCACCGGTGCCGGGCTGGGCACGCTGATCGGCCTGCTGAAGCTGCCGCCCACCCGGCGGTGGCTGCTCGGCCGGCTCTCCTCCGGGCAGGGGCCCACCCCGCAGCAGCGGGCGGCGTCCTGGTTTAAGGTCCGCTTCGTCGGCACCGGCGGTGGGCGGCGGGTGCTCACCGAGGTGGCCGGCGGCGACCCCGGCTACGACGAGACGGCGAAGATGCTGGCCGAGTCGGCGCTCTGCCTGGCCCTGGACGAGCTGCCGCCGACCTCGGGCCAGGTCACGCCGGTGACCGCGATGGGCGACGCGCTGCTCGACCGGCTCACCCGGGCCGGGCTGACCTTCCGGGTGTTGCGGCAGGACGCGACGGCGCCCGAGGCGCAGACGAAGCCGGCGGGTTGACCCTCGACCTGGTTGAGGCGGCAGGATCAACGTCGTGGAGAGCGACCTGCGCAGCATCGGTGAGCTGGCCCGGGCCAGTGGCCTGACGGTCAGCGCGCTGCGGTTCTACGACTCGGCCGGGGTGCTGACCCCGGCCCTGGTCGACCCCGTCACCGGGTACCGCTGGTACACCGACGACCAGGTGCGGCCGGCCCGGCTGGTGGCCGGGCTGCGCCGGGTCGGTATGCCGGTGGCCGAGATCGCCCGCGCCGTCCGGTCCGAGCCAGCCGTCGTGCACCGCCTGCTGGACGCGCACCTGCGCCGGCTGGAGGACGGTCTCGCCGACGCCCGTCGGGAACTCTCCCGGATCCGCACGTCGCTCGCCTTCGAGGAGTTCCCGATGACCACCCGCCTCGTGCTGTCCCGCGTCGAGTTGGCCGCCGCCATCGACGCCGTCCGGTTCGCCGTCGGCACCGACCCCGAGCTGCCGGTGCTGGGCGGCGTGCTGTTCGACGCCGACTCCGACGGCGTCCGGCTGGTCGCCACCGACCGGCACCGCCTCGCCCTCGCCCGAGCCGGCGGGACGCTCGACGGTCCGCCGGTGCGCGCGCTGCTCCCCGTCACCGCCGTCGACGAGATCCGGGCCCGGCTGGCGGCCGGGACGACCGCCACGGTGCCGGTGACCCTGACCGGAGACCGCGTGGTGCTCACCGTCGACGGCAGCGAGGTCGTCGCGGCGACGATGCCCGACGAGTTTCCCGACTACCGGCGGCTGCTGCCCCGGGCCGGTGGTGAGCCGCCCGCCCACCGGTTCCCGGTCGACGCCGCCGCGTTGCGGACCGCGCTGCGCGCCCCCGACGCCCCCAGCATCGAGCGGGAGCACGACGGGCGGACCTACGCGGTGACGGTGCTCGGCGCCGACGACCACGGGCTGCGGGTGCTCGGCCCGGACGAGTCGACCACCGGGGTACGGATCGGGGTGGACGGCCGCTACCTGCTCGACGCCCTCGACGCCGCCGGCGACGGGCAGTTGGTGCTGGAGCTGGACGGCCCCATCGCCCCGCTCGCGATCCGCGGCGCCGCCGGCGGGGACGCGTTCTCCATCCTCATGCCCGTCCGGCTCTGACAGCGCCCGGCGCTGCGGGAACGCGTGGGTAGTTCCGGCCGGAAGAACCGGCGACGGTAGCATCGGGTGGTTCCACCCGACCCCGGACGGAGGCGTACGGAGCAGCATGCTCGACATGGAGTTGATCCGGAAGGATCGCGAGGCGGTGGCGACCGCGCTGGCGAAGCGACTGGATCCCGCCGAGGTCACCCGGGCCCTGGACGAGATCCAGCGGCTCGACCAGGAACGCCGCGCCCTGATCACGGAGATCGACGCCGAGCGGCAGCGCCGCAAGGCCGAGGCTCGGGCGTACGCGCAGGCCAAGCGGGCCGGCACCGAGCCGCAGGTCACCGCGCCGGAGGCCGAGCGCAAGCAGCTCGCCGAGCTGGAGTCCCAGCTGGACGAGGTGCAGGCCCGGCTGCGCACCACGATGAGTGAGCTGCCCAACCTGCCCGCCGACGACGTCGTAGCCGGCGGCAAGGAGGCCAACCGGGTCGTCAAGACCTTCGGCGAGCCGCCCGCGCTGGAGAAGGTGCGTGACCACGTCGAGTTGAGCCGCATGCTGGGTCTGGTCGACCACGAACGTGGCGTCAAGCTCGGCGGCTCCGGCTTCTGGATGTACACCGGCCTCGGCGCCCGGCTGGAGTGGGCGCTGATCAACTGGTTCATCGACGAGCACGTCAAGCAGGGCTACGAGTTCCTGCTCCCGCCGCACCTGCTGCTGGACACGGCCGGCTACGCCGCCGGGCAGTTCCCCAAGTTCTACGACGACGTCTACCACCTGGACCGGGAAGGCGCCCCGCGCGGGCAGTTCCTGCTGCCCACCTCGGAGACGGCGATCCTCGGCGCGTACCAGGACGAGATCCTGGAGACCCCGAAGCTGCCGCTGAAGGCGTTCGCGTACACCCCCTGCTACCGGCGCGAGGCGGCCGGCTCGCACTCCGACGAGCGCGGCACGGTGCGCGGGCACCAGTTCAACAAGGTGGAGATCTTCCAGTTCACCCTGCCCGAGCAGGCGGACGCGGCGCTGGAGGAGATGCTCGCCCACGCGGAGAGCCTGGTGGAGCGGCTCGGCCTGCACTACCAGCGCAGCCTGCTCTCGGCTGGGGACGCCAGCGCGTCGATGAAGAAGACCCTCGACATCGAGGTGTGGATGCCGAGCACCGGCAGGTACAAGGAGGTGTCGTCGGTCTCCTGGGCCGGTGACTACCAGGCCCGCCGGGCCGCCATCCGCTACCGCGAGCCGGGCGGCAAGCAGACCCGCTTCGTGCACACCCTCAACGGCTCGGCGCTGGCCACCAGCCGGCTCTTCCCGGCCATCCTGGAGCAGTTCCAGCAGCCCGACGGCTCGGTGGTGCTCCCCGAGGTGCTCCGCGACCGCCTGGGCACCGACCGCCTCACCCCGCAGCGTTAGTCGATCCGCTCGACGGAGGCCGGCGTGTGTCCGGCCTCCGTCGGCGCCGTGCCGCGCCCGCGCGAGGTGTCAGGAGGGGATCCTTCCCGCACGGGTTGACCGCGCCGAGCATGCCGGCGGTCAGCGCGAGCAGCAGGGGGCCGGTCACGCCCCGGCCAGCGCGGCCACCCGGGCGGTGAGTGCTTCACCGTCCAGGAAGCCCTGGTGGACGACCCGGCCGTCCCGGTCGATGATCAAAAACGTGCTCTGTTCGACGATCTCGAAGCGACGCCAGAGCACACCCGAGCGGTCGTCGATCGTCGGCGTCCCGGCCAGGTCGAACTCGGTGACGAACTCCTTCATGGCGCGCTGTTCACCGAGCCCGGCGACGCCGACGATCGGCACGGTGTCCCGGTACTTCGGCGCGATCTCGGCCACCGTCCACGCCTGACTGGCGCAGGTGGCGCACCACGGCGCCCAGAACCAGAGCACCACCGGCCGTCCGGCCAGCGCGGCCGCGTCGAAGGCGGCGCCGGTGAGGGTGGTGCCGGTGAAGCGCAGGGTGTCCGGCACCCGGGCCGGCACGGACGTCGGCCGGCCGCCCGGGGCGACGGTCGACGGGCCGCTTCCGCCGACGGTCGACGGGGCGCTCTCGGCGACGGTCGGGGACGGGGTGCCGGCGGCTGACCGCGGCACGGTGCCGGTGCAGGACGCCAGGGCGAGCAGGCCGACGAGGAGCGCCCCAGCGGTGGCGGCGCGGGGCAGGTGCCCAACCGCTGTCCGCCCCATCCCGATCCGCATGCGCATCTCCGTTCGACAGTTTTGTTAGGAAGGGGCCCTTCCTATGCATCAGGCGTTGGTGAGGGGCCCTTCCTCACTCGGCCTTGGCGAGGCGGAGCGCGAGCTCGGGGCAGACCTTGACCGCCTTCAGCGCGCCCTCCCGCAGCCAGGTCGGCACCGGGGTGGGCGGGAAGGCGGGATAACCGTTGGCGTCGAGCCGGATGAAGTCCGGCACCACGTGCGCGCAGAGTCCGTGCCCGTCGCAGCGCGACCAGTCCAGGGTGAGCTTCTGCGGGTTCGGGTCGGGCGCGCCGGGCAGGCCCAGGACGCCCTTGACCCGTCGACCGCAGCCGTCGCCGGTGCTGTGCAGCCGCAGGTCGTCGGCGAGGACCTCGATCGCGGAGAGGGCGAACCGGGCGGTGCCGTCCGGGTGGCTGCACGCCCCTCGGCCCTTCACCTCCCCGGCGGCGGCGCGGACCACGTCGGCCGGCTGGCTGCCGGCGACCGCGAGGTCGACGGCGCGGGCCAGGTCCGGCAGGCCCATCCGGCACGGCCCGCACTGCCCGGCGGACTCGCCGGCCAGGTAGCGGACCACCTGGGCCGCCTCGCCGAGCGGGCAGGTGTCGTTGCCGAGAGCGACGATGATGCCCGCGCCGAGGGTGCCGCCGACGGCGGCCAGCCCCTTGCGGGACACCTCGGCCCGGTCCGCGGCCTCCTGGGTGATCCACTTGCCGTGGTAGCCGCCCACCAGGATGCCCGGTCCGTCGGGGACCTCGCAGAGGTCGAGGATCTCCCGCAGCGGGGTGCCCGCCGCGCACTCCACCACCGCCGGCCGGGCCGCCGCGCCGGTCACCGTCAGCAGTACGGTGCCCGGCTCGTCGTCGGTGCCGAGCGCGGCGTACTCGTACGGGCCGAGGCGGGCGGCGACCGCGAGCTGCGCGTACGTCTCCGCGTTGGACAGCAGGGTGGGCAGGCCGGCGACACCGGAGTCGCTGGAGCGCTTCTTGGTGCCGGGCGGGATGTGCGGCAATCCGTTGATCCCGTTGACCAGCGCGCCGCCCTCGCCGGAGATGAACCGGTGCGGCACGGTCACGATGGACGCCGGCACCGGCATCCGGCGCTCCTCCAGCGCCTCCATGAGCGAGTCGCGGCCCACCCCGTCGTCGGCCACGCCGATCACGATCTCGTCGGCGTCCAGCGCGTACGCGGCCAGCGCCGCGCCGTCCAAGATCAGGTGCGGAGCGCGGGTCAGGAGCACCTTGTCCTTCCAGCTCGCCGGTTCCCCCTCGGTGGCGTTGACCACCACCACCGCGTTGAGGTCCTGCCGCTCGCAGGACTCCAGCACCGCACGCAGCTTGCGGGCGAACGGGAAGCCGGCCCCGCCCTTGCCCATGAGCTGGATCCCCTCGGCGAGCCGGAGCAACTGGGCCGGTTCCATCGGGCCGATCGGCCCGTGCACCTCCTCGTGGGCGGCGAGGTCGAGCCGGCCGAACTCGGCGAAGCCGGCGGTCAGTCGCGGCTCACCGACGCAGGCCACCGGTGGCACGGTCGTCCGCATCACTTCGCCTCACCCCGCAGCCCGGCCCAGTACGCGCCGTCCACCGCGTCCGCGTTGGCCCGGCGCCGCTTGGCGGACCGGCTCTCGCCCGAGGCCCGCCGGGCCCGCCGAGACGCGAGGTCGACCAGGGTCGGGGTGTCGTCGGCGGGCAGCGGCACCTCGTCGGCGACGTAGCGGGCCGGCGGGCGCCAGTAGTCGGGCTCCTCCGGCAGGTCGTCCTCGGCGCTGTGCCGGCCACTGCCACTGCGCGGCGCGGCGGAGATCGGCCCGCTCGAGATCGGCCCGCTCGAGATCGGCCCGCTCGAGATCGGCCCGCTCGAGATCGGGCCCGCGGAGATCGGCCCGGCGGAGACCGGGCCGGCCGAGATCGGCTCCGCGCCCTGCCAGCGGCGCGGGCTGTCCCACGGCTCCTCCGGCTGGTCGACCGAGCGCCGGGGCGGCGACGAGTACCGGCTGTCGGCGTCCTCCGCGCGGGACCGGCGGGCGGCGCGTTCCTCGACCGGTTCCCCGGCCCGGGCGCGGCGGGCGGCGCGTTCCGCGACCGGTTCCTCGACCCGGGCGCCGCGACGGCTGCGTCGCCCGGTCGGGGCGACCTCGTCCTCCCGGTCGCGGGTGCGTTCGCCCCGCCGCCGGGCGACCGGTTCGAGTTCCTCCGCGTCCCGCCGCCGGCGGGTGGGCTGGACCGGCTCGGCCAACGAGCCCGGCTCGGGCACCACCGGCACGGTGAACCGCTCCGGGTCGCGGCGGCGCGCCCCGGTCGGCGTGTTCCACGAGGTGGCGGTGGTCTCCGCCCAGCCGCCCCGGGACTCGCGCTTCTCCTCGCCGGCGGTACGACGCCGGCCCAGCCCGGCCAGCATCGACCGGCTCCGGGCCTCCTCCGCCGGCCGGCCGGCCATCGCCTTGTTGAGCACCGCGGCCTGGTGCTGCTCGCGGCTGCGCCGACCGACGGTGACGGAGAGCCGCACCAGCAGCGCCACCACCACCAGCAGCACGCAGGCCGCGTAGCTGAACACCACCCACGGCGCCGCCGGCCGGCCGGCGTTGAGCCCGTGCAGCAGGGCGAACGGCCAGGAGACGTACGACATCGAGTGCAGCGCACGCCACAGCCACTTCGGACCGGCACCGGCGAAGCGGGCCCGGACCACGCCGGTCCACAGCACGCTGACCAGCAGCAGGGCGGCCACCGTGCCGAGTCCGACGTAGAGCCCCCGGCCACCGACGAAGGGCACCAACGCGTCGGTCGGGGCCGCCCGGCCGGTGGCGATCTTGGTGAGCACGTGGAACACCAACCCCGCCACGCCGAGCACCCCGAAGGCCCGGTGCGCGGACTGCATCAGCACCCGGTGCGGGATCCGCAGCACCAGCCGGTCGGTGGCGAGCAGGCCGAGCATCACGGTCAGGCTCAGCGACACCAGGGCGATGACACCGGCGAAGAACTCGGTGAAGAAGAAGCCGTACGCGTACGCCGTCTGGCCCGCGCCGGTCAGCATCGTCGCCGCCCAGAGCGCGGCGAGCACCGACGCGACCAGCATGGCGGTCGCGGACCGGGACCGGGTGCGTACCCCCCGGCTGGTGGTACCGGTCCGGACGGTGGCCGCCTTCTGGTTCTGCTTTGCCCGGGCCATCTGCTCCTCGATCGTCTCGCGGCGGCGTACCACCGGCCGACCCCTGCTCCCCCTCCAGTACGGACCGGCGGGGCGCACGGATCACCGGGCGGTGGAAATTTCTCGACCGGTTCGAACCGCTCGGCCTCCGGACACGTGTAGCGGACCCGCCTCCTCGCCCTCGGCCTGGTCGCCACCCTGCTCGTCCCCACCACCGTGACGGCACCCCCGGCCGTCGCCGCCCCGTCCGGCAGCAAGAAGGTCATCGTCCAGCTCTTCGAGTGGAACTGGCCCTCGGTCGCCAGCGAGTGCCAGAGCACCCTCGGGCCGAAGGGCTACGGCTACGTCCAGGTCTCACCGCCGCAGGAGCACGTGCGCGGCAACCAGTGGTGGCTGGCGTACCAGCCGGTCAGCTACCGGGTCGAGTCCCGCAAGGGCACCCGAGCCCAGTTCCAGTCCATGGTCAACACCTGCCACGCGGCCGGGGTGAAGGTGATCGTGGACGCGGTGATCAACCACATGTCGGGCCAGGACGCCGGCGGCACCGGGTGGGCCGGCTCGCCGTACTCGCACTACGACTACCCCGGCATCTACCAGACCCAGGACTTCCACCACTGCGGCCGTAACGGCGGCGACGACATTGCCAACTACAACGACCGGTACGAGGTGCAGAACTGCGAGCTGGTCAACCTCTCGGACCTGAGGACCGAGTCCGACTACGTCCGGTCGAAGATCGCCGGGTACCTCAACGACCTGCTCGCCCTCGGCGTGGACGGGTTCCGGCTGGACGCCAGCAAGCACATGCCGGCCGCCGACATCGCCGCCATCCGGGGCAAGCTGTCCCGCTCGGCGTACCTCGTGCAGGAGGTCATCCACGGCGCCGGCGAGCCGGTCCAACCGACCGAGTACACCGGCAACGGCGACGTGCACGAGTTCCGTTACGGCAAGGACCTGTCCCGGGTCTTCCGCTCGGAGAAGCTGGCCTACCTGCGCAACTTCGGCGAGGGCTGGGGGCACCTGCCCAGCGCCTCGGCGGCGACCTTCGTGGACAACCACGACACCCAGCGCGATTCCAACGGCGTGCTCACCTACCGCGACCGCGGCATCTACGCCCTCGCCAACGCGTTCATGCTGGCCTGGCCCTACGGCTCGCCGACGGTCATGTCCAGCTACACGTTCAGCAACCGGGACACCGGGCCGCCCTCGGACGGCGCGAACAAGACGTTGAACACCACCTGCTACTCCGGCTGGGAGCGCGAGCACCGCTGGCCGGTGATCGCCAACATGGTCGGCTTCCGCAACGCCACCGAGGGCGCCGGCGTGGCCAACTGGTACGACAACGGCAACAACCACATCGCGTTCAGCCGCAGCGGCAAGGGCTACCTCACCGTGAACGACGAGGACTACGCGATGAACGGGCGCTCCTACTACACCGGGCTGCCCGCCGGCCGGTACTGCGACGTCATCCACGGTACGTACGCGGGCGGCACGTGCAGCGGACCGGTGATCACGGTGGACACCGCCGGCTGGTTCTCGGCGAACGTGCCGGCCCACGACGCGGTGGCCATCCACATCGGCGCGCGGATCTGAGGACGGTTAGGAAGGGGCCCCTGCTATCGCTTTTCGTATAGCAGGGGCCCCTTCCTAACCGGGCCGGGTAGGGTGATTTCGTGACGTTTGACCGAATTGGCCTTTATTGTCGGCAGGGTGTCTGGTTGGTCACGGCCGCCGCCGTGGCCGCGCTCCTGATCACCGCGCTACTGGTCGGGCAGGCGTTGACACCGCGCGCGGCGGCCCCGGAGCGCCCGGCGGCGGCAACGCCCGACCCGACGCCGAGCAGCGTCGAGCAGAACCCGGAGGAGTCGGTGCCGCCGGCCGCGCCCGCTCCCGACGGGCTGCCGGTGCTCGACTACGACCCCGCGCCCAGGGGCTTCCCCGCCGATCCGGCCACGCTGGACACCACCCCGCTCACCGAGGGTCTGCATCCGACGCGGCGGATCGCCGCGTACGACGGTCCCGGCGGCCGGCCGCTGGCCTTCCTCGAACCGACGCTCAGCGGTGTCGAACTCACGGTGCCGATCGCCCAGCGACGCGCCGGCTGGACGGCCGTCCTGCTGCCCTCGGCCAACCGGCGGCTCGCCTGGCTACCGCCCGGCGGTTTCACCACCGTGGCACTGCGCGACCAGATCGTGGTGGAGCGCAGAACGCACCGGCTCACCTGGTACCGGGCCGGCAAGGCGATGCGGTCCTGGCAGACCAGTCTCGGCCAGCCCAGGCAGGAGACGCCGCTGGGGCGAACCTTCATCCTGGGCCGCACCCCGCCCCCGCAGGACGTCTACGGCGGGGTGGACATCTACGCCCTCGGCTCGGTGCCCGACGACCCGGAGTCCGTGCCGACCGGGCTGCGGGGCGCGCACATCGGGCTGCACACCTGGTACCACGACGGCGAGTTGGGCGAGAACACCACCAACGGCTGCATCCGGGTGAACCGCAGCGGTCAGCGGGAACTGCTCGCCGAGGTGCGCCCCGGCAGCAGCCTCGTGGTGGTCGACCAGCTGCCCACCCCGCCGCCGACCGCCTGACCCACACGACTCACTCCCCGAGCAGCCAACCGTTCTGCTCGGCGATCCGGACGGCAGCGGCCGAGTTGCGGGCACCGGTCTTGCCGATCGCCGCCGAGAGGTGGTTGCGTACCGTCCCCTCGGACAGGTGCAGCGCCCGGGCCAGGTCGGCGACCGTGCCGCCGGCCCGGGCGGCCCGCAGCACCTCGGTCTCCCGCTCGGTCAGCGGGCTCGCCCCGGTGGCCAGGGTCTCCGCGGCCAGCATCGGGTCGACCACCCGCAGGCCGGCGTGTACCCGGCGGACCGCCTCGGCGAGTTGCCGGGCCGGGGTGTCCTTGACGACGAAGCCGTTCGCGCCGGCCTCCATCGCCCTGCGCAGGTAGCCGGGCCGGCCGAAGGTGGTCACCACCAGCACGCGGCAGGACGGCAGCGCCACCCGCAGCGCGGCGGCGGCGGCGATCCCGTCCAGGCCGGGCATCTCCACGTCCAGCAGGGCCACGTCGGGCGTGGTCCGGAGGGCCTCCGGCACGACCTCGTCGCCTCGGCCGACCTCGGCCACCACGGTCAGGTCGGGCTCCAGCGAGAGCAGCGCCGCCAACGCGCCGCGGACCAGGGCCTGGTCGTCGGCGAGCAGCAGCCGGATGAGCCCGCTCGCTGAGGGCGCCCGGTCGGTGGGCGCGCTCACCGGGTCGCCGCCGGCAGGTGGACCCGCAGCAGGAAACCGGGGCCCTCGGTACGGCGACCCACGCTCACCGTGGCGTCCAGCCGCCGCGCCCGCTCGCGCAGGCCGACCAAGCCATGCCCGGCGGCGTCGACGTCGGGGGTGGACGGACCCCGGCCGTCGTCGCCGATCTCCACCCCGTCCGGGTCCACCCGGATCGTGCAGCGCTGTGCCCCACTGTGCCGGACCACGTTGGTCACCCCTTCCCGTACCGCCCAGCCGAACAACTGGTCGCGCTCCGGCGGCAGGTCCGGCACCTCGGCCGGCAGGTCCGCCGCGATGCCGGCGGCGACCAGCGCGGTGCGGGCGCCGGCCAGCTCACCGGCGAGGGTCACCTCGCGGTACGCCCCGACCGTCTGCCGTACGTCGGCCAGCGCCGCCCGCGCCAGCGCCTCCACCTCGGCGATCTCGGTGGCCGCCCGGGCCCGGTCCACCTCGATCAGCCGACCGGCCAACTCCGCCTTGATCGCCACCACGGTCAGCGAGTGCCCGAGGATGTCGTGCAGGTCGCGGGCGGCTCGCGCCCGCTCCTCGGCGACCGCCAGCCGGCGGATCTCCTGCTGGGCGGCCTGCAGCTCGCTGTTGCGCTGGGCCAGCCGGGACACCCCGAACATGGCGAACGAGGCGAGCAGCACGGCGAAGACGACGGTGTCCTCCGCCTCCCACCCCGGCACCAGCACGGCCGCCAGCGGCGGGACCACCGCGCAGAGCGCCACGGTGAGCAGTGCCTCCCGCACGGGCAGCAGGAACACCCCGGCTGCGGCCACGAAGACCAGGGTGGCCAGCCAGTCCCCCTCGGTGCCCGGGATGCTGGCCAGGCCCAGCGCGACCAGCAGCAGCAACGCCGCCCGCGCCCGGCGGACGGGGATCGGACGGAGCTGCTGCCGCAGGCCGCGGGCCCACTCGAAGAGCAGGACGTATCCGACGCCGAAGGCGATCAGGGTGACCACGCCGACGATCCGCCGCCACGGCTGCGGCTGGTGCAGGGCGGTGGAGAGCGGGATGTTGAGGAAGAACAGCCACACGGCGGCCAGCAGCCAGCCGGTGATCCGCCAACGGCGGTTCACCGGCAGGGGCTGGCCCGCAGGAAGATCCATCGGGTCCACGCTAGCGGTTGCCCGGATCAGACCCGGGCGGTGTCCCGGCGGAACAGCCGGGACGCGCCGAAGCCGAAGACGAGCGCCCAGACGACCATGTTGGCCACCCCGGCCACGCTCACCCCGTCGCCGGTGAGCGGGGCGCGGGACAGCTCACCCACCCCGTACACCGGGGTGAACTTCGCGGCCTGCTGGAGCACGTCCGGCAGCACCTCGACCGGGACGAAGAGCCCGCCGAACATGGCCAGCACGGCCAGGATCGGCCCGATGAACTGCATGACGTTCTCGGCCGGCACCAGGTAGCCGACAAAGAGCCCGAAGGCGGCGAACACCAGCGAGCCCACCCAGGCTGCCAGCCCGGCCAGCAGCCAGACGTGCACCGGGATGCGGACCCCGGCGGCGGCGCCCACACCGAACTCCACCACCACCGCGATCAGGCCGAGGACCATCGCGGTGGCCACCTTGGTGGCCACGTACGCCGCCGGGCGCAGTGGGGTGAGCCGCAGCTGACGGCTCCAGCCCAGCGCCCGCTCGGTGGCGACCGCTCCGCCGGCGCTGGTGGTCGCCACCATCGCCGCGTAGACGGCCAGGCTGATCATGATGTACGCGATCACCGGGCGCCCGTTGTCCAGCGACTGCCCGCGCTCCGGCAGGCCGAAGATGAGGAAGAAGACCGCCGGCATGATCAGGGTGAAGGCCAGGGTGCGGCGGTTGCGCAGCACCCTGCGCAGCTCGATGAGGAGTACGGCCGGGGCGAAGCCGCCGAGGGCGGGCAGCCGCCGGTCCGGTTGCTCGGTGCGGGTGACGGCGGAGGTGGCCGGCAGGGTCGTCATCTCAGGCTCCGATGTGCTCGGTGGTAAGGGCGAGGAAGGCGTCCTCGAGGTTGCGGGAGGTGATCTCCACATCCCGGGCCTCGGTACGGGTGAGCAGGTGCCGGGCGATCGCGTCCGAGTCGCCGGTACGCACCAGCACGCTGTCGCCGCGGATCTCCACGGCGTCGACGCCGGGCAGCGCGGCGAGCGCGGCCTGGTCGGCGCCGGGCAGGGTGGCCCGGACCATGCGGCCGGCCGCCAGGTTCTTGATCTCCGCGGTGGTGCCGTCGGCGACGATCCGCCCCTGCCGCACCAGCACGATCCGGTCGGCGTACGCGTCCGCCTCGTCCAGGTAGTGCGTGGCGAAGATGATGGTCCGCCCGGCCCGGGCGTCGCGGCGCAGGGCCTGCCAGAAGTCCCGCCGCCCCTCGACGTCCATGCCCGTGGTCGGCTCGTCGAGCACCATCAGGTCCGGGTCGGGCAGCAGGGCCAGCGCGAAGCGCAGCCGCTGCTGCTGGCCGCCGGAGCAACGCCCGACCACCCGGTCGGCGATGTCGGCGATCCCGGCCCGCTCCAGCACCTCGGCGGTCGGGCGGGTATGCCGGTAGAAGTTGGCGGTCATCCGGACCGTCTCGCCGACGGTGAGGTCCTTGAGCAGCCCGCCGGTCTGGAGTACGGCGGCGACCCGGCCCCGGGCGACCGCGTCGTCGGGGGTACCGCCGAGGATCCGGACCGTGCCGGCGTCCGGCCGGGCCAGGCCGAGCAGCATGTCGATGGTGGTGGTCTTGCCCGCTCCGTTGGGGCCGAGGAACGCCACCACCTCGCCCGGCTCCACCCGCAGGCTGAGCCGGTCGACGGCGGTGACCGAGCCGAAGGTCCTGGTGAGGCCGGTCAGCTCGACGGCCGGATGCGTACTGGTCATGGCACTCATGCTCCGGCGCTGCGGGCGCCGGTACCCGGAGCGGTCGTCACGTTCCGGCCGTGACATTTGTCAGGGGCTTACCGGCGGGGCGATCCGCACCCGGGCCACGGCCCTGCCCGAGCCGACCAGGCCGGCGACAGCACGGCCGCCGGCCACGCCGGCGACAGCACAGTCATCGGCCTCGCCGGCGCCGCCCGGAAGCCGGCCAGCGCCGCGCGGACGACCAGGGCGCGTGACGCGGCTCGCGGCCGGCGGCCGTTCCGGAGAGCGGACAGCACGCCGAACGGCGCTCCCGAGAGCGAACACCACGCCGAACGGCGCTCGCGAGAGCGAACACCACGTCGAGCGTGATGACTCACAGGCATATTTATGGGTCTTGTGACGTGTCTGTGGGTGGTTGGGCGCGTCGTTTGTGGCGCACGCCGTTGTCCTGCCTAGGTTCTGGCTTGTCGAAGGTCAGAACTTTATGGGCGGGAGAACGGCGTGCGTTCTGCCAGGGTATGGGCTGGGGTGTTCGGGGTCGAGCAGGCGGTGGTGGAGGACGTCGAGTTCGATCCGGTTGAGTCGGTGTTGGTGGCTCGGGTGCGGGTGCGTCGGGGTGCTCGGCAGCGGTGTCCGCACTGTCGTCGGCGGTGTCCGGGCTATGACGCGGGTGTTCGTCGTCGGTGGCGGGCGTTGGATGTGGGTGTGGTGCGGGCGGTGATCGAGGCGGACGCGCCGCGGGTGTCCTGCCCGGAGCACGGGGTGGTCGTGGCGGCGGTGCCGTGGGCGCGTCATGGGGCGGGGCATACGCGGGCGTTCGACCAGGTGGTGGCGTGGTTGGCGGTGCATGCCGCGAAGTCGGCGGTGGCGCAGTTGATGCGGATCAGTTGGCGCACGGTCGGGGCGATCGTGGCGCGGGTGTGGGCCGACACCGGTGCCGTGGTGGACCGGTTCGAGGGGCTGCGCCGTATCGGCATCGACGAGGTCAGCTATAAGAAGGGCCACCGGTATCTGACCGTGGTGGTGGATCACGACAGCGGCCGGCTGGTCTGGGCCGCGCCCGGTAAGAGCGCGGCGACCCTGAACGGGTTCTTCGACCTGCTCGGCCCCGAGCGGGCCGCGAAGATCACGCAGGTGTCCGCGGACGGCGCGGACTGGATCACCACGGTCATCCGCCGTCGCTGCCCGAACGCCGTGCGCTGCGCCGATCCGTTCCACGTCGTGGCCTGGGCCACCGATGCCGTGGATCGGGTGCGCCGCCAAGCCTGGAACGAGGCCACCGGTCGTGGGGCCGGTCGTCGGGGTGTCGCCGTCGGCGCGGCCCGGCAGTTGAAGAACACCCGCTGGGCGTTGTGGAAGAACCCGGAGAACCTCACCGACGCCCAGCAGGCCAAGCTCGCCTGGATCGCCAAGACCCACCCCCGCCTGCACCGGGCCTGGGCGCTCAAGGAAGGCCTCCGACTGGTGTTCACCCTGGCCAAGACCAGCCCGGCGGCGGTCGAAGCCCTCGACCGGTGGATCGGGTGGGCTCGCCGCAGCCGCATCGATGTCTTCATCGACCTGCAACGACGCGTCAGCCGCCACCGCGATCAGATCATCGCCGTCATCGAACACGGCCTGTCCAACGGGCGCATCGAGTCCGTCAACGCCAAGATCCGCCTGCTCACCCGGATGGCCTTCGGCTTCCACTCACCCGACGCCCTCATCGCCCTGGCCATGCTCAGCCTCGGCGGCCACCGACCCCAACTACCCCGAAGATGATCACCACCGACCCACGAACCCAGCAGAAGACCCATATTTATGGCCTCTGAGTCATCACGCTCACCGGACCATCTGCCGCCAGGCGCGCGCGACACACCGGCCGCCCGGCGGGTTCCCAGGGGGACAGCACCACCTGCCACGGACGGTCAGCCGCCACCACGACCCCGTGCGGCGAGCAGCCCGGTTCTGCCGCTGACAAGCGTTGCCGCGACGGCGGGCGCGCTGCCATGGCGAGCGCTGCCGCGATCGCCACGTCCCCGAGGACGCCGCCGCAGCGGGCACCCCCTTGCGCGTCCTTTGCTCTGCTTCAACCGGCGCGACACTGCCGGGTCCGCCCTGTTGCGCGGGTTGAAGCAGAGCAAAGGCGAGCTGAGATGGTGGCACTTGGCCGCGGTGTAGCCGGCCCCGCCTTCGTACCCGGGCGGGCATGCCCGTCGCCGGTTGCGCCAGGGCGGAGGATTCTCGCGCACGGCAGCGGGTAACCGCCCGGTCCGGACACCGCGACACCGGGGGGAACGCGATGGGCGCCACGCCACTTGGGCCGGTCGACACGGTCGTGCTGATCCACGGGCTGTGGATGACCTCGCGTAGCTGGGAGGGGTGGGCCGACCGGTACGCCGCCCGGGGCCTGCGGGTGCTCACCCCGGCCTGGCCCGGCATGGACCGCGAGGTGGAGCAGCTGCGCGACGATCCCGCCCCGATCGCCGGGCAGAGCATCGCCGGGATCGCGGCGCACTACGAGCAGATCATCCACGCGCTGCCCCGGCCGCCGATCATCATGGGGCACTCGTTCGGTGGTTTGATCGCCCAGCTCCTGGTCCACCGGGGCCTGGGCGCGGCGGTGGTGGGCGTCGCGCCCGCGCCGATCAAGGGCGTGCTCAAGCTGCCGCTGACCACGCTGCGCTCGGGGTTCTCGATACTGCGCAGCCCCGGCAACCGGCACCGGGCCGTCCCGTTCACCCCGGACGACTTCCACTACGCCTTCGGCAACACGATGAGCCGGGAGGACTCCGACCGGGCCTGGCAGCGCTACGCCGTTCCGGGCGCAGGACGGGTGCTCTTCGAGGGCGCGTTCGCCAACCTCGACCCGCGCTCCCCCTCGCGGGTGGACACCGGCCGCAACGACCGGGCGCCGCTTCTGCTGATGGCCGGGGAGGTCGACCACGTGGCGCCGCCGGCGCTGGTGAAGTCGAACGCGACGCTCTACCAGAAGTCCCGGGCGCTCACCGCGTACCAGGAATTTCCCGGCCGGTCCCACTTCACCGTGGGGCAGGAGGGCTGGGAGCCGATCGCCGACCAGGCGCTGGACTGGGCGCTGCGGGCGGCGGCGCTGCCCCGCGAGAAGACCATCGCCAGCGAGACCCCGCGCCCCTGACCTCCAGACCCGGCTCGGGCATGAGCGGGCCACCCCGGGGTAACGGGGGAGAATGAGGGCGAGCTTCCGGCTTGGCCGGATCGCGGGGGTACCCGTCGGGGTCAACTGGAGTGTCCTGGTCATCTTCGCGCTGATCGCCTGGGGGCTGGCCGCCAACCAGTTCCCCCGCTCGTACCCCGACCGGTCGCCGGTGGCGTACGCGCTCGCGGGGCTGGCGGCGGCGGTGGTCTTCTTCGTCGGCCTGCTGGCCCACGAGGTGTCGCACGCGATCGTCGCCAAGCGCAACGGGTTGGAGGTCGGGGGCATCACCCTGTGGCTGTTCGGCGGGGTGGCCGAGCTGAAGGGTGAGGCCCGCGATCCCGGCGCGGAGCTGCGCATCGCCGGGGTGGGTCCGCTGGTCAGCCTGGTGCTCGGGCTCTTCTTCGGCGCCATCGCCATCGTGCTGGCACTGGCCGGGCAGGGCGGGCTGCTGCTCGGGTCGCTGGCCTGGCTGGCCGGCATCAACATCCTGCTCGCGATCTTCAACGTGCTGCCGGCCGCGCCGCTGGACGGCGGCCGGCTGCTGCGCGCCGCGGTGTGGAAGGCGACCGGTGACCGTACCCGGGCGTCGGTGGTGGCCGCGCGGGCCGGCTGGGTGCTCGGTGCGCTGCTGATCGGCCTCGGGCTGTGGCAGTTCCTGGCCGGCGTCGGCTTCGGCGGGCTCTGGCTGGCGCTGATCGGCTGGTTCCTGATCGGCGCCGCCGGGATGGAGGAGCGGCAGGCGCGTACCGGCAGCGCCCTGCGCGGTGTCCGGGTCGGCGACGTGATGACCCCGGAGCCGCAGACCGCGTCGGCGGACCTGACGGTCGCCGACTTCGTCGACCGCTATCTGTTCGCCTACCGGCACTCGGCGCTGCCGCTGACCGAGGATGGCCGGCCGACCGGCCTGGTCACCCTGGACCGGGTCCGGGCCGTACCGGCGGACCGGCGGGCGTCGACCCGGCTGGCCGAGGTGGCCTGCCGGGCCGACGAGCTGGTCCTGGCCCAACCCGGTGAGGAACTCAACGACCTGCTCCCCCGGCTCAGCCAGTGCGCCGACGGGCGGGCCCTGGTGGTGACCGACGGCCGACTGGTCGGCATCGTGTCGCCCAGCGACATCAGCCGCGCCGTCCAACGCGGCAGCCTCCGCGACCAGCCAACCCCCGCCCACCGCTGACCCGGGCGGTCAGGAGTGGGGGCAGGTGTCGCGGTACTCCTGGATGGTGCTGGCAAGGGGGGCCGGGCAGAGGAACTGCTCGTAGCGGGTGTCGTCGTCCACGAACCGCTTGAGCCAGGAGATGCTGTACTTCGCGATCGTCACGTTCGCCGAGGTGGGCGCGGAGTGGGTGGCCGCGTTGAGTTCCAGGTACGCCTTGTCGAGGGTCGCCGGCAGGCTGGTGTAGAACGGCTCCGAGTGCGACGACACGGGAGCGATCGAGTCGTTCTCCGCGCCGACCACGAGCGTGGGTACGCGTACGCCGGACCAGTTCTTGACCGTGTGCCAGCCGGTCAGCGGGATCGCGGCCTGCAACTGCGGTCGGGTGTTCGCGGCCGAGAGGCTGCCTCCGCCGCCCATCGAGTGCCCCATCACGGCGAGCCGGTTCGTGTCGATCCGGGTCCGTACCGCGCTGGTGTTGCGTAGGTAGTCCAGAGCCGCGAGCAACTGCGTACCCCGGCTGGCCGGCTGGTCGTAGCGGGACAGCGTGTCGATGGTGATCACCACGAAGCCCTGCGAGGCGAGGCGCGGCCCGAGCCAGGCCACGCTGGTCTGGGTGGCGGTGTAGCCCGGCGAGATCGCCACCGCGCCGAAGGTGCCCTCGGCGGTGCTGGTCGGGTAGTAGATCGTGCCGCCCCGGAACCCGCTGACGCTGCTGGCGGCGACGGTGCTCTGGGCGATGGCGAAGGGGCCCCGGGTGGCCTCGATGCTCGCCACGGTGGGGTCGGGGCCGCGCTGGTAGGGGCTGGCGGCGGCCTGGGCGGCCGGCGCGGCGCCGAGACCGGCGCCGAGCACGGCCAGGGCGACCGCCCACCGGGCGAAACGTCGGGGGCGGCGGCTGGGTGGGGGCGGGGTGATGGCGGGTACGGGCTGCATGTCTCGCTCCAGGGGGGAGGAGCCAACGGTCCCGGGACGGGGACCGGTCGAGGAAACCCATCGACACCAGTCATCGTCGTCGGCGCAGCCGGACACCACCAATCCCACCCACCCCATGCCACCGCGCTATGGGGACCGGGGTGGGCGCGGGGTCAGCGGGGGAAGTGGCGGTTCAGCTGGGGGGTGTGGAACTTGCCGGTCGGGTCCAGGTGGGTCAGCAGGGCGGCGAAGTCCGCGTACCGGGGATAGCGGGCGGCGAGCGCGGCCGGATCGGTGGTGAAGACCTTGCCCCAGTGCGGACGCGGTGCGAACGGCTCCAGCCGCTCCTCCACCGCCGCCAGCACCGGGGCCACCGCCACCTCGTCGCCGATCCAGGTGAAATGCACGGCCAGGCTGTCGCGTCGGTAGTTCGGGCTGAGCCACAGCTCGTCGGCCGCCACCGTACGCAGCTCGCACACCTGGAGCACCGGGGCGATCAGGTGCGCCACCTCGTCGAGCGCGGCCAGTGCTCCAGCCGCCGCCGCGCGCGGCAGGTGGTACTCCGACTGGAGTTCGTCACCGCTGCTCGGGGTGAAGCCGAGCTTGAAGTGCGGCAGCCGCTCGTGCCACGGGCCCGGCACGCCGAGTTGCGGGGTGCAGTTCTCCGCCGGCATGCCGAGCACGGGGTGCCGCGGCCGGTCGGCGGCGGTGGTGCCCAGCCAGTCCGCCGGGGGCGGCGGCTGCTCCGCCCGCTGCTTGCGCCACACCTCGCGCAGCAGCGGCGTCCGCCAGTCGGTGAACACGCTGACGCTGTACGCGGAGCCGAGCGCCTCGTCCAGCGCCTCCCAGGGCAGGCCGAGGCGCACGTACTGGCGCAGCTCGAAGGCCGGCACCAGGTCGAGGGTGACCCGGGTGACCAGGCCGAGCGCGCCGAGGTTGACCACCAGGCCGGCGAACGTGTCCGGATCGGTGTCGCGGTCCACCCGCAGCAGGTCACCGTCGGCGGTGACCAGCTCCAGGGCGGCGACCGAGGTGGCCAGGTTGCCGTGGGTCTGCCCCGAGCCGTGGGTGGCGGTGGCGACCGCCCCGGCCACCGAGATGTGCGGCAGCGAGGCGAGGTTCGCCAGCGCGTACCCCCGGGTGTGCAGGTGGGCGGCGACGTCGCCGTAGCGCAGCGCGCCCGCGACGGTGACCCTGCCCCGCTCCCGGTCCAGCTCGATCTCCGGCGGCAGCCCGGCGAGGCTGACCAGGTCGCCGTCGGTGTCGCCGAGCCGGTTGAAGGAGTGGCCGGTGCCCACCGCCCGGAGCCGGGCGCTGCCGGCGACCAGAGCGCGCAGCTCATCGGTGGAGGTGGGGCGGTGGAACCGCCGCGCGGCGTAGCGCACGTTGCCGGCCCAGTTGCGGCGCGGTACGAGCGCGGTGGGCTCGCCGGTGCTGGTGGTGGTCACGGGGTGCTCCGATCAGCCGAACGGTCGCTGGCCAGGGCGTCGGCGAGAGCGCTCAGCGCCTGGTCGACCTGGCGCCGATCGTAGCCACGCTGGGCGGCGGGCAGCCCCTCCGCCTGGGCCCGCTCGATCTCGGCCCGGGCCGTCCGCCGCTCCGTGTCGACGCCCGACAGCAGCGCGTCCTGACCGCGCCGGATCAGCTCGTCGACCCGGTCCATCCGGCAGCCGCGCAGGCCGACGCCGAAGTCCGGGTCGGGGAACGCCGCCCGGCGCCGCGCCGGCAGATCGACGAAACGGTTCCCGGCGAACCGGGTCAGCGCCTCGGCCACCTGCTCCGGCTTCTGCCGGACCTGGTCCAGGTCGAGCAGTTCGACGGCGGGTCGGCCGTCGACCGGGTGCCGCGCGGTGGCCGGCCCGCCCGGCGGCGGCACCAGCAGCAGTCGCGGCGGGGCGGGTCGCCCGTCGCGGGCCGGCGGTCGGTCCAGCACGAGTGCCTCGACCTCGGCCCACGGGATCTGCCGGCGCAGACCCGGCCGGCGGACGGTCAGGCCGTCGGCGTCGATGCGGAACCGGAACGGTCGCAGCGCGGCGAGCAGGGCGACGACACCGAGCAGGATCGCTCCCACGGCGACGAGCGTGCGCAGCAGGGCGTCGTCGCGGGGCAGCGCCAGCAGCACCACCCCGGCCAGTACGCAGACCAGGGGCAGCACCAGCGCCCCTCGACTCCGACGCAGTTCCACGTCCTGAACCCCCGTCCGTGCCGTGGTCGTCGGCTGCCATCCTCCGACACCCCGCGGCCGGCGGGCACCGGTCGATCGGGCACGGTTGTCATCGGCGCTGCCGGGGAACCCTACGCCCATGAGCAGCTACCGTGATCCGGCCCCGCGGGGCGACGTGTTCCCGTCCGAGGAGGAGCTGGACCCGACCGGCACCGGGGTGGAGCCGGCCAGCGCCCCACCGGCCGGCGGGTTCCCCGGCCCGACGGGGACCTCGCCCGGCCCGCGACCCACGCCGGCCCCCGCTCCGGCGCCCACGCCGGTGCCGACGCCGGGCCCGCCACCCCGCGCCGGGTCGCAGTCGATCGTGACCCGCCACCTCGACGGCTCGGTGGAGGTGGTCACCGACCTCGACGGCGACGGCGTCGCCGACGTGGTGCAGTTCGACCTTGACGGCGACGGGATGCCGGACATCACCTACGTGGACAGCGACGGGGACGGGCAGCTGGACACGGTGCTGCGCGAGCCCGGCGCGGTGGGCACGGCTGGTGGGGTGCACCGGCGGCGGTGAGCCGCGAGGGGCTCAGAGCTTGGGCATCACCTCGGCCGCGACCAGCTCGAGGTGGGCCAGGTCGCTGAGGTCCAGCACCTGCAGGTAGAGCCGCTGACTGCCGATCTGGGCGTACCGGCCGATGGTGTCGACGATCTCGGCGGGCGTGCCGGCGAGGCCGTTGGCCCGCAGCTCGTCCGGCTCACGCCCGATGGCGGCGGCCCGGCGGGCCACCTCGGCGTCGTCCCGCCCGCAGCACAGCACCAGCGCGTTGGACCAGCACAGCTCGGCCGGGTCCCGGCCGATCTCGGCGCACGCCTCGCGGACCCGGTCGAACTGGGCGGCCGAGTCCGGCACCGAGGCGAACGGCAGGTTGAACTCGTCGGCGTAACGGGCTGCCAGCCGCGGGGTCCGCTTCGGGCCCATCCCGCCGAGCAGGATCGGCGGGCGGGGCTGCTGCACCGGCTTGGGCAGCGCCGGGGAGCCGCTGACCGGGTAGTAGCGGCCAGCGAAGTTGAAGGTCTCGCCGGGCGGGGTCCGCCACAGCCCCGTGATGACCGCGAGCTGCTCCTCGAGCCGGTCGAACCGCTCACCGAGGGACGGGAACGGGATACCGTACGCGGTGTGCTCCTCGGCGTACCAGCCGGTGCCGATGCCCAGCTCCACGCGGCCGCCGCTCATCTGGTCGACCTGGGCCACGGTGATCGCCAGTGGGCCGGGCAGCCGGAACGTGGCCGCGGTCATCAGCGTCCCGAGTCGGATCCGGCTGGTGTCGCGGGCCAGGCCCGCCAGGGTGGTCCACGCGTCGGTGGGGCCGGGATCGCCGCTCACCGAGCCCATCTTCAGATAGTGGTCGGATCGGAAGAACGCACCGTAGCCGGCGTCCTCGGCACAGCGGGCCACGGCGAGAAGCTGGTCGTAGCTGGCACCCTGCTGGGGTTCGGTGAAGATCCGCAGTTCCATGCCCCGAGCATAGGGAAAGCGGCACCTCGACAGTCAGGAGCAGTGACATGGACCGCGACGCGTTCCGCCCGAGCCCGCCCGCCGAGGTGCGGGCCGATCCGACCGACGACGGCGTCACCCTGGTCTTCGTCCGCGACCTGCCGCGCCCGCCGGACGCGGTCTGGACGGCGCTGACCGATCCCGACCAGCTCGACGAGTGGGCGCCGTTCACCGCCGACCGTGACCTCGGCACGCCCGGCCCCGCCGTCCTCGCCCTGTTCGACGGCGAGGGCACCGCGGCGCAGCCCGCCACGGTACGTCGGGCCGAGCACCCACATCTGCTGGAGTACACCTGGGGCACCGACCTGCTGCGGTGGGAGCTGAGCCCGCTGGGCGGCGGCACCCGGCTCACCCTGCGGCACACGGTCACCGACCCGGACGTGCTGCCGATGGTCGCGGCCGGCTGGCATCTCTGCCTCGACGTGGCCGACCTGCTGCTCGCCGGCGACCCGGTCGGCCCGATCCGGGGCTCGACGGCCTTGGACTTCGGCTGGTCGCGGCTGCGCGACGCGTACGCCGACCGGCTCGGAGTGGGCTGACCGGCAGCACGCCGCGGCGGCCGAGGGCTGGCTGGGCAACTGCCAGCTGCTCCACCAGGGGCTTTACCGTCTTGTCCGTTATGCGATAGAAGACCTGCTCAGGCACTCGTGACGTATTCGTCGGGGCCGAGGGAGCGGTGCACGGTGACGGTGCCGGGCAGCGCGGCGCACCCCGCACGCACGTGGTCGATCTTCGCGGTGCGCTGCGGATCGTCGTGGCCGAGCAGGATGCCCAGGGTGGTGCCGCTGTGCGCGATGACCAGGCCGTGGCCGTCCACCTCGTGGCAGAGCCGGCGCAGCACGTCGAAGTGGCGCCGCGGGCGCACCTTGCCGTTGAGCACCGCACTGCGGGTGGTGACCGCACCGACGGCGGCAAGGTCGCCGTCGTGCACCGCCGTGGTGAGCGCGGCGAGCAGCCGGGCGTACTCCCGCTTGTCGGCCTCGTCGAACGGCTTGGGGATGCGGTTGAAGCGGATGGTGTCCACCGTGCCGCCCTCGTCGTGCGCCACCACGGTCAACGGCGGCAGCACGCCGACGCGCTCCCGCAGGCGCACCTCCCGATGGTGGAAGGCGACGATGCCGTCGTACATCACGCCGTCGGTGGGCTCGATCCCGCGCAGCAGCGACTCGATGGCGCCTGCACTCAGCGTCACGCCCAAGGCGTCACCCACGGCACGGGCTGTGGCCACCAGGTCCGCCGACGAGCTGGCGAAGCCCTTCCCCTCGGCCAGCCCGCCGCCCAACTCCAGCACCCCGCCCGTCGGGAGCCCGAACAGTTCCAGGATGGTGGCGGCCAGCCGGGCGGACTTCCGCTTGTGCCGCGGGAAGACCCGGATCCGGCGCAGGTCGCCGGTCGGCCGGAAGGTCGCGGTGGCCCACTGCGCCATCGGGAAGGTCACCAGGAAGTCCCGGTCGCCGTCGGGCAGCACGCCCTGCAACAGCTCACCGAAGGTGCCGAACGCGGTCCCCACACCCAGCCGGCCCGGTGGCGCGTCGGTCCGGCCGCTCGGGCCGGCCAGCGCACTCGTGGTCACGATCGGCCCCCTTCGCTCGCGGCGGCGGCGTGAAACCTACCCGGACGGTACGGACGCCGCGCGGTCGGGCACCGGGGGGTCGCGTCAGTGCGACACCGCACGCGGAGAGACCGTGGTAGAACTGAGCGCAATGGGGGCACGAATAGCATCAAGACGGACATGCTGACGCGCTCCGGGAGGGGCGGGCTCGGCGACAGCACGAGCCCGCACGGGGTGACCGTCCTGGAGTTGCTGTTCGACATCGTCTACGTGTTCGCGCTCGCCCGTCTCGCCGGACGGGTCGCCGACGACCTGACCATCGTCCGGCACACCCTGTTGTCGGAGGCCGGCCAGACGCTGCTGATCTTCACCGCGATGTGGATGATCTGGTCGCTGAACGCCCTCATGTCGAGCATCTACGACACCCGCCGCACCGACATCCAGGTGCTGTTGATGGCGACGATGTTCGGCACGCTGGTGCTGGCGGTCTCGTTGCCGCAGGCGTTCGGCGAGCGCGGGGTGGTCTTCGCCTGCACGTACGTGGTCGTCCAGATCGGTCGCCCGCTCTACCTGACGCTGGCGCTGCGTGGCCACCTGAGGTCGCGGGTGGCGGCCGGGGTGCTGGGCTGGCACGTGGTCTCCGGTGTGTTCTGGATCGCCGGCGGTGCCAGCGGCGGTACCGGTCGCGGGGTCCTCTGGACCGTCGCCCTCGCCATCGAGGTCCTCGGCGCCGCCATGCACTGGCCCGCGCCCTGGCTCCGACCAGGACAGCAGGCCGGCAGCACGGCCGACTTCGGGCACCTCGCCGAGCGATACAACCAGTTCTTCATGATCGCTCTCGCCGAGGTGGTGCTCGAAGCGGGCGCGGCCGTCAGTTTCCCGGGCTTCTCGACCACACGGACCATCGCCCTCGGCGCCGCCTTCCTGGCGGTGGTGGCATTCTGGCGAATCTACTTCTACCACGCCGGTTCGACCCGGGCGGCGACCTCCAGTTCGGCCGCCGATGCGCTGCACCTGTCCCGGTGGGCGAGCTTCAGCCTGCTGCTCATCGTCGGTGGCATCATCTGCACCGCGGCCGGCTTCGGGCAGATCATCGAGGATCCAGACCCGCCGATCGACTGGGCGCTGGTGGTCATCGTCTTCGGCGGGCCGGCGCTGTTCCTGATCGGGCGCAACTACCTGGAGCCGCCCACGGCGTCCGCGGGGCGCTGCCGGGTGCTGTTCCTCGGCGTACTGGTGCTGGCCGTGGTGGCACCGACCATGGTGCTCTTTCCTCCGCTGCACACGGCCGTCGCCGCGGCACTGATCCTGACCGCGGTCGCCATCTACGACGGGCTGGCACATCGGGGCGGAGGGGAGACCAATCCGGCGTTCTAGCCTCCGCTCAACCCGGTCACGCCGGTGCTCTCATCCGGCCACGGCGCCCCGGACCGCCCAGGCTCGGGCGGTCAGCCGGATCGAGCCGTCCGGCTCGACCGGCAGGCGGGCGGCCAGCAGGTCGCGCAGGGCGACCCGGTCGGGCTCTGCCAGCGTGGTGACGTAGGACGGGGCCGCGCCCTGCCCGCCGAGGAACGGCGTCCAGTAGTCGGCGAAGTCGGCGAACACCGTGGGCACCTCCACCGGCCGAACCGACACCGCCACCAGGCCGGCGTCGGACCACACCGCCCGCAGGGCGTCCGGCTGGCACACGCCGAAGCGGCACCCCTCGTCCAACTCCCCCGCCGAGCGGTCGAGCTCCACGGCGGCGTCCCAGAAGTACCGCATGAACGCCATGCCCTCGGCGTAGTCCCAGACGTAGGCGGCGGTCACGCCCGCCGGCCGCAGCAGCCGCGCGAACTCGGCCACCGCCCGCGCCGGCTCGGGTACGAAGTTGAGCGCCAGCCCGCTGACCACGACGTCGACCGCGCGGTCGGGCAGCGGCAACTCACGTGCGTCACCGACCTCGAACGCGACCCGTGGGTCGTCCACCCGGGTACGCGCGTGCGCCACGAACCCCGCCGACCGGTCCACACCGGTCACCCGGGCGGGATCGGCCTCGGCGAGGACCGTCGAGGTCAGCGCCCCGGTGCCACAGCCGACGTCCAACCAGTGCCGACCGGGCGGCACGTCCAGCCAGCGCACGAACTCCGCCGCGACGGGGCGGCTCCACCGGCCCACGTACGCCTCGTACGCCTCGCCATCCGCCCACACCGGGTGCGTCATGCCGGAACGATACGACAGGCCGAGCCGCTCGGTGACCCGCCGCTCCGGCCCCTGGTCGGGCCGCTTCCGGTATCAGTCGAGGTGGTCGGCGGGCGCCGTCTGCAGCAGCCACGCCAGTGGCATCCGCGCCCGCTCCCGGTAGGCACCGTCCCCGTCGAGCCGGTGCAGGGTGGCCGTCTGCGCGGCGTCCCGGTCCACCACCCAGTACTGGCCGATCCCCGCCCACGCGTACTCGCGCACCTTGGTCACCGAGTCCATCGCCTCGGAGCCGGGCGAGACGATCTCCACCACCAGCACGAGGTCGGCCGCGGCGGCCCACACGCTGCGGGCCGGCGGCTTCCGCCACACGCTGAGGTCGGGAATCCGGCCACCGTCGCCGTCCGGTCCGGAAATCCGCACACCGGCCGCCTGGAGCACCTGGTCAGCGGGCCAACCGGCCATGATGAGCCACGCGAAGAGGCGACTGGCGATCATCGCGTGTTCCGAGTCGGGCGGCGGCATGACCGACAGGACCCCCTCGGGGCTGGTCTCGTAACGGTGACCGTTCGGATCGGCGGCGTTCATCGCCGCCACGTCGTCGAGCGTCACGACGGCGGGCATGTGACTGCCGACGGCCTCTGCGCTCATGCGTCCCATCCTAGGCGACCAGGGTCCTCGACTCCGGCTGTGCGACACCGCCCAGGGCGCGCCGACCATGTCAGCTCACCGACCGGCGCCAGACAACCACCACTCCCCCGAAGGAGGGTGGACCTCGGTCCGCGGGGTGGCGAGGATCGGGGCGCACGATCCAGCGCCCCGACCCTCGCCCGGCCGCTCACGCCGCACGGGCCGGCCAGACACCGAGGAGAAACGACCATGCGCCGTTCGTTGGCGGACATCCTGGACGCGGCAGCACATGGGCATTTTCCGCCACCGGACGGCGGTACCACCGTGGTACCGCAGCCGAGCCCCCGCGACGCCGGAGTGATCGCGTTCACCGCGCACTCGGTGGTGTTCACCGACGAAGACCCCCGGTGGGTACGCCGTACCCTGGCCACTCTCGACTGCGACGGCCTGGCGGCCACGATGAATCCGCGCTTCCTGGGTGCGCTGCTCGACCGGACCGGGCGGTCCACCGACACGATCGACCTCCTGACGGTCGCGAGCCCCCTCGCCGGTGCACCCCCGATGGGACTACGCGAGCTGGTGGACGCCGATCACCCCCGCGGCGCCAGGGCACGGAAGCGCCGTGACGACGTCCGCGTCTGGGCGGCCGACGGCGGCGTGGTCGTGCTCGGCCGGGGCGTAGCGGGCCGCTGGGAAGCCGCGATCGAGGTCGACGAGGGAGATCGCCACCGGGGCCTGGGGCGGGCGCTGGCGCTTGCCGCCCGGCATCTGGTGCCTGACGGGCAGCCGGTCTGGGCTCAGCAGGCCGCTGGCAACGCGCGCAGTGTGCGGGCCTTCCAGGCGGCGGGGTTCCGACCGGTGGGCGCCGAAGCGCTGCTCCTCGTCCCGTAGGCATTCCCTGACGCCCTCGCGTGCAGACGTACTGGAAAGGCGCAGGCCATCAGCGGGACCGGACGTGTCAGGAGGCGCGCGGCAGCGCGAGCCAGTCCTGCCAGGCAATGTCGCGGCCCAGATAGCGGGGCTGCCGGAAGGGCCAGTCGGTGGCGATCCACTGCGGCACCAGCGCGTCGAGCGCGCGCTCCGCCTCGCCGCCGACGAGGTCGTCCACCACCCACCAGGCAACTTCCCCGTCGGAGCCGGTGCGCTCGGGCGGGTCGATGTAGACGCAGCCGAGGACCGCCGTCTCCTCCTCGTCCAGCAGCGCGTAGTTGAACGACTGGTGCGCGGTTATCTCCTTCTCGTGCCGCAGCAGGTCGGCACGGTCCTCCTCATAGGTCATCGTCTCAATGGGCCAGGCCCAGGCCGGCCCGAAGATCTCCCACAAGCGCTCTCGCGAGCCCATCACGGCTGGGTAGTCGAGCGCGGTGTCCGCCTCCCGGATCGGCCGCAGGTGCAGCGCAGTGTTGGGCACGGGCACGTGGACGGGGTGGACGAAGTCTTCCGGCAGCCAACTCATGGGGGCCGAGGCTACAACCATCGGCCGCCGCACCGGGCTGACATTGCACGAGCAGCGGCACCCCCGCGACCAGGTCGAGCGCGAGGGTGCTCGCTTCTGCCGGCGGGCCTTTGACCCGTCTGCGGTGTCGATCGGTCTGGTCCAGACCGTGAGAAGGCCGGTCACGGATGGGGCAGCGACTTGGCGTGAGCGACGGGTAACACCTCCACGTTTTGGCCTGCAGCGGGGGAGATAAATCGACATGCGATGGAAGTTGCCGGCCGGCGTCCTGATGGCGCTGGCCTTCCTGGTTCCGGCGGCGCCGGCGATGGCTCAAACCGAACCGCCCGTGCTGAACGAGGCCTGCCAAACGGTCGAGCGCAAGGTGTACAAGGATATCCGCGAGCTTGTCACCATCGACCTGGATACCGCCACCAATGTAGAGGTGCGCGTGTTGGCCAAATCAGATCCTGGCCGTCGCAAACGCCGACTCGCTGCCCGTTCTGCCTGACGTCATTCAGGAGCGCCTGGACGGCACCGCGGATGATCTGCGCGCGTTCCTCACGGCGGACGTGCAGAACGCTTGGTCAACGGCTCTGCGGATCACGGTGGTCCGGACGTTGACGGGTGCTGGTACCAACGTGAAGGCGGCCGCGCAGAAGGTGCTCGCCGATGGGGCAATCGATGCCTACCTGGCTTACCTGAACAACGGCCTATACATCGCACGTGCGCTCGACTGCGCGTCTCAACCCACATCGACGCCGACGTCTCAGCCCACACCGACACCGAGCACCACGCCCAGCGCCACGACGACCGTTGCACCGACCCCTGTTTCCTCCGCCAGCCTGGGCGCTCCCGGCGGCGAGGGCGGGGGGCTGCCCGTGACTGGTGCCGCCACCGCCACCGCGACCGTGGCCGGCATCGGCGGTGCGCTTCTGCTCCTCGGCGGCGCTGGCTACCTGATCGGACGCCGACGCCGTTCTCGCTTCGTGGCATAGCCCGCTCGACGCGCCCGGCTCGATGCTTCGTCGGGCTGGGCGCGATCGGCGCTGCGCTTGGCGCGGTTCGTCGCGGCCCGGGTCGCCGTCAGCCTGACCAGGGAATGTGCGTGGTGGGGCGGGCGGGACTCGAACCCGCGACCGAGGGATTATGAGTCCCCTGCTCTAACCCGCTGAGCTACCGCCCCGAATGCCGCGCGGGATCGTAACCCGCCCGTGAGGCCACCGGCCACCACCGGATCGGCAGAAATCGCCGGGACGGCACGATGGGCTACGCGAGGATAACAGTCAGCAGTGGCCCGCAGACGCCCCGGCCGGCCGGCGAGAGGCCATCGGGTCACCGTCCGGGATCGAAGATCAGCACCGACAGAAAGGCGCCGGCCTCGGAGGTGGCCTCCCGGACCGAACGCCGCAGCCGGGCGAACCGGCCGAGGACCGGCGGTGGCGGCGGGATCAGCTCCGGGTCGCGGGCCGGCATGGGCACGTGCCGGTCCTCGGGCACCGCCGCGTCGATGGCGGCGACGTCCGGGGGCCGCTCGAACAGGTGGGGCTCGACGTGCACCGAGATGGCGTCCGGCCCGATGAGCCGGCGGGCGCCGTCCGGCCAGACGAGCAGGGCGGCGCACTCGGCGTACCGGACGGTGACCTGCTGCTCCTCGTGCACGAGGCTGAGGCCGTCCGTCCCCACGACCAGCTCGGCCTCGCCCTGGAGCGAAAGGTGCCGTACGCCGGTGAGCGCCTCCTCGGAGGTGGCCGGTGCCGCACTGAAGCCGGCCCAGTCTGCCCGCAGCCCAGCGGGAACGAGCAGCAGCGCGGAGGCGCACATCTCCCGGGCCACGTCGTGCAGGTCCTCGACGGTGACGGCGGCGAGTTCGTCGCGTAGCTCGTCGCGCTGGCGGAGCGGCTCGCCGGTGAGCAGGTCCCGGGCGCTGCGGAGCAGCCGGCCGTTGTCCGCCTCGGCGAGCGCCAGCCCGTCGTGGTGCCGGGCCACCACCGCGTCCCGGTCGGCCGGTGCGATCCGACCGACCCGTAGGGTGGCCAGCGCGTCGACGAAGCCGCCGAGCACCGCGTCCTGCTTGTCAGGCAGCGAGTCGGCCAGCGCGCGTAGCGTCGCGAAACCGTCGTGGCGCGGTTCGTAGCCGGCGGTGACCTGGTAGGAGAGGCCGTCGTCCTGGCGCAGCGACCGGTAGAGCTCCCGCTCGAGCACCCCGGCGAGGACGCTGGCAGCCGGCCCGCGGCGGACCACCGCGTCGAGGGCGACCGCCCCGGCGCCGTACGAGAAGTAGGCGGGCGTGGTCGGCAGGACCGACGAGGCCGCCGGTACGGGCTGCCGGGCGCCCTCCGGCAACGGCAGGCGCAGCCCTGCGGGCACCTCGTCACCGGCCACGAAGAGCACCGCGTTCTGCCGGGTGAACCACTGGGCCGCCCACTGTCGTACGTCCTCGTCGGAAATGCTGGTGAGCCCGAATTCGGGGTAGCCGGGCAACCCGTGGTCCCGCGCGCCGTGCCGCCACAGCGGCAGCGTGTCCAGTGCCCGGTCGCCGCGGCTGCTCCGTTCGACCCGGAGGATCTCCTTCTCCATCTCCAGCCGGCCGGTCGGTGGGTCGACGAGGTTGGCACAGACGCCGTTGAGGAAGGTGGCGACGTCGGCCGGTGCGCCCTGGACGACGAAGCTGGTGAAGAGCGTCTCGGTGGTGCCGTTTAAGTGGTGCTCCAGCGGGCCGAGCGGGGCGAGCACCAGGTGCTCCAGCAGGTGGGTGATGCCGCGTCGGGGCAGCGTCTCGTCGGCGACGCCGACCCGGAAGACGAGCCCGGCGCGCAGCGGCCCCGAGGTGGGGGCGAGCAGGGTGGGCACCCCGTCGACGTCCAACTGCCGGATCATCGGGCGGAACTCCTCGCGTACGCCTGGGCACGTGCCCGGGATTGTTGGGCCCGGCCGTCGCCGAGGTAGCGGAACGCCCGGGGGTCGCCGTACGGGCCGAGCGCGTCGAACTGCTCCCGAGCGGCGTCCTGGTCGCCCAGCACGTCGAAGGCGGCCGCGAACGTGCTTCGTACCGTCACCCAGCCGATGGTGTGCCGGAAGTCGGGGTGTCGCACGGACCGCTCCGCCGCGGCGTGGATCTCGTCGGCCACCCCCCGCAGATGGTTGCGGGGGCCGCCGCGTGCCTGCTCCTTCGGTGGGAGCGACTGCACCACCTCGGCCATCTCCTCCAGGTGCGCCTCGACCACCAGGGCGGCCTGGTGCGCGCCGGGCGGGGCGGCCTCGACGCATTCCCGGGCGAAGCCGTGCGCCCGCTCCCAGCTGCCACTCCACTTGGGGCAGAACTGTTGCAGCAGCGAGGACTGCGCGGCCAGGTGGTGCGGGTGGTGCCGGGCCAGCCGGTCGTACCGGCGTCGGGCCTCGGCCTGGCCCAGTTCGAGGCCCCGGGCGAGGGTGATCCGCTGCGTCCACGCCGCCGCGTCGTCGGGGTGCCGGGCCGTCACGTCGATGAGCACCTGCTCGGCACGGCGCAGGTGCTCGTGGAACCGGTCGAACCGGTCGGCGCTGACCAGGGCGGCCCGGGCTGTGGTGCGGATCCGCCAGCCGGACTGCACCAGGGCCGCACCGAACAGGGTGGAGGCCAGCGGGTCGTCGGGGTTTCGGCTCAGCCGCGGGCGCAGCAGGTTCTCCGCCCCGCCCCAGCCGGCCACCACGTTGACCAGGTGGGTACGGGTGGCGGCGTCGACGTCGGCGAAGAGGTCGCACAGCACCGGCCAGTCGTGGCCGCGCAGCGCCGTGCGCAGGGACGCGACCTCGGGATACGCGGCGTCCGGGTCCTGGTGCTGGGCCGGGGCGGGGGCGGGCATGGCGGCGATCTTAGGTGATCATCGCCGGACGGGACGCCCCCGGCTCAGCTCGCGGCGCGTACCTCCGCCAGCACCGCCCCCGCCGTCCGCCAGCCGCTCGCCAGCGCCCCCTGGATGGACGGGCTGTCCCGGTGGTCACCGGCCACGAACAGCCCCTCCCCCAGCGCCACGGGCTTGCGCAGCCGCCCCTGCGGCGGCGGTGCGGCGGGCAGCGCGTCCGGGATGGACACGGTGGTCAGGTGGGTCCAGTCGGCGGTGGACCGCCCGTACAGCCGGGTCAACTCGGACCGGATGGTCGGCTCGGGTGGAGCCGTCGGGCCGACCACCGAGGTGGCCACCAGGTGCCGCCCGGCGGGCGCGTACGTCGGGGCGGCGTTGCTGATCACGACGGTGTTGGCGGCGATCTCGCGCCGGTCGCCGTCGACGAGCAGGATCGGCTCGGCGAGCGGCGGCTCGGGTGCGCTGTGGTAGTAGGTGGTGTAGCTGTGCATCCGTACCGTCTCCAGGGTTGGCAGCAGCGCGGCCGCGGCCGGCGGGTCGACGGCGACCACGACGGCGCGGCAGCGGATGTCGCCGGCCTGGGTGCGGACCCGGCCCGGGGTGACCTCGGCGACCGGGGTGTCCAGCTCGATCAGCTCGGCGGGCAGCGGGTCGGCGATGGTCCGGGGCAGTGCGGCCATGCCCTCGGCGGGCAGGCCGATCCGGCCGCGGGCGAAGGAGCGCAGCACCATCGCCAGCACGTGGCTGGAGGTCTCCAGCTCGCGGTCGATGAGCACGCCGGAGAGGAACGGTCGCAGCAGCTCCTCGATGATCGCGTCGGAGAGGCCGGCCCGGCGCAGCGCCGTCTCGGTGCTGGTCTCCGGCGCGGCGAGCAGCCGGGACGTGGGCAGGGTGGCGCAGCCGGTGGCGAGCGCGGCGAAGCGCACCCGGTCGAGCAGGGAGCCGATCCCGGCGAGCGCGGTGCGCGGCCCGCCGGTCGGCTCACGCAGCGGGTTGACCAGCCGCCGCAGGTGCTCGCCCTTGCGCACCAGCACCCCGGAGGTGAAGTACCCGAGGTCGAGCCGGTCGGTGTCCAGCAGCGTGCCGAGCCGGGGGTAGGCGGTGTTGAGCACCTGGAAGCCGCGGTCGAGCAGGAACCCGTCGACGGCGTCGGTGGTCACCCGGCCGCCGAGCCGGCCGCCGGCCTCCAGCAGCCTCCAGGGCACGCCGGCGCGGTGCAGCCGGCGGGCAGCGGCGAGGCCGGCCAGGCCGCCGCCGACGATGACCACCTCGGTCTCAGCGAGCATCGCGGGCCTCCCGCTCACCGTTCGCCCGGGCCAGCCGGCCCGGCCACCAGATCTTCGGCCCGATGTCGTACGCGAGCGCGGGCACCAGCAGCGACCGGACGATGATGGTGTCGATGAGTACGCCGACCGCGACGGCGGTGCCCAACTCGACAAGCACCACCAACGGTAGGACGGCGAGCGCGGAGAACGTCGCGGCGAGCACGATGCCGGCGGAGGTGATCACCCCGCCGGTGACGGCGAGGCCGGCGAGCACGCCGACGCGGGTGCCGCGTTTGACCGACTCCTCGCGGACCCGGCTCATCAGGAAGATGTTGTAGTCGATGCCGAGGGCGACCAGGAAGACGAAGGCGAACAGCGGGAACGACGCGTCCACCCCCGGGAAGTCGAACGCGTAGCGGAACAGCAGCGCGCAGAGGCCGAGCGTGGCGGCGAAGCTGAGCAGCACGGTGGCGATCAGCAGGATCGGGGCGAGCAGGGCACGCAGCAGCAGAGCCAGGATGATCGCGATCACGGCGAGCACCACCGGGATGATCACGTTCTGGTCCCGCCTCGAGGCGTCCGAGGTGTCCACGTTGATCGCGGTGAAGCCGCCCACCACGGCGTCCGTGTCAGGCACCCGGTGTACGGCCACCCGCAGCTCGCGGATGGTCCGCTCGGCGGCGTCGCTGTCCGGCGGGTCGGCCAGGGTGGCCTCCAGCTGCACCCGGCCGTCGACCACCTTGGGAGCGGCGTTGCGCTCGGGTGGGCCGCCCTGCCCGGCGGCGGTGACCGGACGGACGGCGGCCACCCCGGGCACGCCCTGCGCCGCCTGGGCCACCTGCTGGGCGGTCTGCTGGGTGGTGAAGATGGTGGCCGGGCTGCCGGTGCCGGCGGGGTAGTGCCGGGCGATCGCCTCCTGGCCGTCCACCGAGTCGGTGCGCTGGGTGAACAGGTCGGACTGGCCGAGGGTGGTGACGCCGAGCTGGGTGAGGCCGAAGGCGAGGGCGGCCAGCACGACGGCCGTGCTCACCCAGACGGGCCGGGCGTGGCGGGCCACGAAGCCGGCGACGCGGCTCCAGATGCCGTGCCCGGCCTGCGGGTCGGCCTCGTCGGCCCTTGGCCGTCGGGGCCAGAACGCCCAACGGCCTCCGAGCACCAGCAGCGCGGGCAGGAAGGTGAGCATCACCAGCAGGGTGGCGGCGATGCCGATGGCGGAGACCGGGCCGAGCGCCCGGTTGGAGTTGAGGCTGGACAGCAGCAGGCAGAGCAGGCTGACGATGACCGTGCCGCCAGAGGCGATGATCGCCGGCGCGGCCCCCTTCCAGGCCGTCCTCATGGCGTCCCAGGGCCGGTCGTGGCGGTGCAGTTCCTCCCGGTAGCGCGCGATGAGCAGCAGCGCGTAGTCGGTGCCGGCGCCGAAGACCAGCACGGTGAGGATGCCCTGTGCCTGCCCGTTGAGCTTCACCACGTCGGCGTCGGCGAGCAGGTAGACGAAGACCGACGCGAGCGCGTACGACATGCCGGCCGCCAGCAGCGGGAAGATCCAGAGCACCGGGCTGCGGTAGACGATCAGCAGGATGACCAGCACCACGACCAGGGTGACCAGCAGCAGCGGACCGTCGATCGCGGAGAAGACCTCGATCAGGTCGGCGAGCAGGCCGGCCGGCCCGGCGACGTCCACGCTGAGCCCGTCGCGGTCGCCGCCGGTGATGTCGCGCAGTTGCTCGACGACCGCGCCGATCTCCTCCCCCTCGGCCTCGTCCACCGGCACGACGACCTGGAACGCCTGGCCGTCCTCGCTGGAAATCGGTGGGGGCAGTGGAGTGAGTACGCCGGGTACCTGGGCGAAGCGGGCGGCGTCGGCGCCCACCCGCTGCCGGTCAGCGTCGGTGATGCCGGAGGTGCGTTCGTAGACCACCAGCGCGGGGATGGTCTGCCGGTCGACGAACTCGCCGGCGAGGTTCTGGGCGCGGGTCGCCTCGGCGTCGGTGGGCAGGAACGCGGCGTTGTCGTTGGTGGCGACCTCGCCCAGCCGGCCGGAGTACGGGCCAGCCACCGCGCCGATGACCAGCCACGCCAGGACGACCGCCACCGCGATCAGGGTGGCCCGGCCGCTTCCCCCTCTTCCGGACATCCGCACCCCACTCCGAATCGACGCACCAATCGACGCAACGGGAGTTTAAGCCGACATCGACCATCCTGCCGGGCGAGCGGGCCGCGGGGGGCCGAAACCGGGCGACGGGGGCACGGCTGGGGGTTGGCGACAACGAAAACGCCCGCCGGCACACTGCCGACGGGCGCTGGGTGGAGAAGCTCCCCCGATTGGACTCGAACCAATAACCTGCCGGTTAACAGCCGGCTGCTCTGCCAATTGAGCTACAGGGGATCGTGCACCGCCCGACTCCGGATCTCTCCGGCGCCGTGGCGACGGGACAAGAGTACAGGACATCCCCGGGTGGTGGTCCAGTGGGTTCCCGCCCCCGGTGTGCGCCGGAAGGATCGCCCTGCTCGGCGAGGCGACTCAGCCAGTAATCGGGATAAATCGTCATCCCGGCACAAGCAGGCATGAGCGGAGAGCAGGATGGGTAGTTAGCTGCGGACAGAGGACGCAGGCGCGATTTGGTCGCTCCCGACGGGGTAGCCCACCGGGGCGACGGAGCGTCAGGTACGGAAGGAGCCGCCATGCGCGGAAAGATCATGTTTCTTGGCGGGCTGGCTGCGGGATTCGTCCTGGGCGCCCGTGCCGGCCGGGAGAAGTACGAGGAGCTGGTGGTCAAGGGCCGCAAGGTGCTCGACCACCCGACCGTCCAGGAGGCGGCCGGGGTCGCGCAGGCCCAGGCGAACCGGCTCTACAGCGAGGGTAAGGACAAGCTCGGCCAGTCCAAGCTGGGCGAGAAGCTGGGCACGGTCACCGGCAACGGCAGCAAGCAGGAGCTGACCGCCGCCGACGACGCGTTCGCCGGCACGCCGGCCACCGTCGGTGCCAAGTCTGGCTCCGGCACCAGCGGCACGGCCGGCACGACCTCCGGGTCGTCGGCCGCCACCCCCCGCAAGCCGTCCGGCTCGGGCACCAACGCCAGCACCCTGTAGACGCACATCGATCGGGCCCGGCCGCCACTGTGGCGGCCGGGTCCGTTCGTGTCTGCGCACGTCAGGGGTGGCGCACCACCACGACGGGGGACTTTCGCCGATTTGAAGCGAAAGTTCGACTGGTACATCGAAAACTTTTGCAGCGAACCTCTTCTCTTTGGTCCCGGGCGCAAATATCGTCCTGCGTAGAACCTGGCCAGGCTCTTGGTACTCCCCGGCGACCTCCCCAGCGACGTACCGCGCTGAGGGGGACCCGCCCGACCAGAGCGAGGTTCGATGCGTAGACCAATCGGCCGAAGAGCCGTCACCTGTCTCAGCCTTCTCACCCTCGTCGGCGCGACGCTCGTCGCGACCGAGCCGCAACGGGCCTCACCGGCGCAGGCCGCGCCGGCGGCCGAGAGCAACGGCATCCAGTACAAGGTTCTCGTCTTCACCCGGTCGGCCGGCGGCAGCCACACGGCCACCAGCGCCGGCGTCGAGGCGATCCGCCAACTCGGCAACGACCGGCGCTTCACGGTCGAGGTGACCGACGACGCCCGGAAGTTCGACGAGTCGCACCTGAAGCAGTTCCGCGCGGTGGTCTTCCTGAACACCTCCGGCGACGTGCTGACCAACGGCCAGCAGGCCGCGTTCGAGCAGTACTACCGCGACGGCGGCGGCTTCGTCGGCGTGCACTCCGCGATCGAGGCCGAGCCGGGCTGGGCCTTCCTCGACAACGTGCTCGGGACCCGGGCCGTCGGAGCCCCCGCGCCGGCCAGCCCCGCCACGGTCACCGTCGCCGACCGGGTGCACCCGGCGTCCGCGCCGCTGCCCGAGCGGTGGAGCACGACCGACCGGTGGTACAACTTCGCGGCCAACGTCCGGGGCGTCTCACACGTCCTGGCCACGGTGGACGAGAAGACGTACTCCGGCGGCACCATGGGCTTCGACCACCCGGTCACCTGGTGCAAGGACTACCAGGGCGGCCGGTCCTTCTACACCGGACTGGGCGCCACCCCGGAGAGCTTCTCCGGTGCCGACCTGCGCGCCCACCTCGCCGGCGCGATCCAGTGGGCGGCCGGCACCACCGACGGCGACTGCGGCGCGACCGTGCTGGCCAACTACCAGATGGAGGTCATCGGCGCGCAGCCCAACGTCAACGAGCCGATCGGCTTCGACGTGCTGCCCGACGGCCGGGTGATCCAGACCGACCGCCGCGGCGGCGTACGGCTGCACGACCCGAAGACCAACGAGACCACCGTGCTCGCCCAGATCCCGGTCTACACCCACAGCGAGGACGGGATGTACGGGCCGGCGGTCGACCGGGACTTCGCCACCAACCGGTGGGTCTACCTCTACTACGCCCCGCCGCTGGACACTCCGACCGGCGGCGCGCCCACCACCAGCACCGACCCGGCCGCCTGGGACCGGTGGAAGGGTTACTTCCAGCTCTCCCGCTACAAGTTCGTCGACGGCGAGACACCCACGCTCGATCTGGCCTCGGAGCAGAAGATCCTCCAGGTGCCGGTGGACCGGGGGGCCTGCTGCCACGTGGCCGGTGACATCGCGTTCGACTCGAAGAACAACCTCTGGCTGGTCACCGGGGACGACACCCCGGCCGGCGGCGGCGGGTCCGGTGGCTTCTCGCCGCACAACGACTCGGTCAGCGCCACCGGCGTCTACCAGGCGCCGTTCGTGGACGCCCGGCGCAGCTCCGCCAACACCAACGACCTGCGCGGCAAGATCCTGCGCATCGCCGTGGGAGCCGACGGCAGCTACACCGCCCCCGAGGGGAACATGTTCCCCGAGGCGCAGGACCCGGGTGACAAGACCCGCCCGGAGATCTACGCGATGGGCTTCCGGAACCCGTTCCGGATCACCCTCGACAAGAACGACGTCGCGTACGTCACCGACTACTCCCCCGACTCGTCGACCGCGGCGGTCGGCCGAGGACCGGCGGGGACGGGCCGGATGATGGTGGTGGACAAGCCGGCGAACTACGGCTGGCCGATGTGCGTGCAGCCGAACCTGCCGTACATCGAGATGAACTGGACCACCAACCCGATCTCGCCGGTCGCGCCGTTCGACTGTGCGACGCCGCGCAACACCTCCCGCCACAACACCGGCCTGACCGACCTGCCGGCGGTGCAGAAGTCGGAGCTCTGGTACTCGTTCCAGGCACCGACCCCGTGCCCGGAGTCCTACCTGTCCACCCCGACGCAGACCTGCCCCGTGCTCTTCCCCGAGCTGGGCACCGGCGGCGTCGGACCGCACGGCGCGGCGCGCTACGACTACGACCCGGAGCTGAGGTCGCAGACGAAGTTTCCCGCGTACTTCGACGGCTCGATCTTCTTCGGCGAGTTCACCCGGGACACGCTCAAGGAGATCCGGCTCGACGGCCAGGGCGACATCCTGAAGATCAACAACGTGTTGAACTGCGGTCAGGCACCCACCACCCCGGCCAAGCCGTTCCTCTGCGACAACCCGATGGACATGAAGTGGGGTCCCGACGGCAGCTTCTACCTGCTGACGTACGGCGACGGGTTCTTCAACGTCAACCCGGACGCGGCGATGCTGAAGTTCAGCTACGTCAAGGGCCTGCGGGCGCCGAACGCCGTGCTCACCGCCGACCGGACCAACGGCACCGCGCCGCTGACCGTCGCGTTCAGCAGCGAGGGGTCGAAGGACCCGGACCCGGCGGACTCCATCTCGTTCGCCTGGGACTTCGACGGCAACGGCACGACCGACTCCGTCGACCCCAACCCCACGCACACCTACACCGCCAACGGTGTCTACACCGCGCGGCTGACGGTGACCGACTCCAGCGGAAAGACCGCGTCGGCCAACACCACCATCACGGTCGGCAACACCGCCCCGACGGTGACCGTGACCACCCCGGTGGAGGGCGGCTTCTTCAGCTGGGGTGACGACATCCCGTGGTCGGTGACGGTCACCGACCCCGAGGACGGGCCGGTCGACTGCGCCAAGGTCGAGGTGACCTTCGTCCTCGGCCACGACACCCACGGCCACGGTGAGGCCAACCAGTTCGGCTGCTCGGGCGTGCTGCCCACGGACCCCGACGACGCGTCGCACGGCGGCTACATCTACGGCGTGGTCAGCGCCTCCTACACCGACAAGGGGGCGAACGGGCAGCCGGCCCTGACCACGGTGGACCAGCAGATCATCCAGGCCAAGCGGCAGGAGGTCGAGTTCGCCACCGACGAGTCCGGCACCACCGTCGGCACGAGCGCCGACACCGGTGGCGGGCAGCAGCGCGGCAGCCTCGACCCGGGCGACTGGATCGCGGTGAACAACGGCGTGAACCTGCGGAACATGCAGTCGGTCACGCTGCGCACCTCCGGCGGCAGCGCCGCCACCGCCGGGCAGCCCCGGTTCGGCGTCCAGCTGCGGCTCGACTCGCCCACCGGTCCGGTGCTGACCACCGCCGTGGTCAATGCCACCAGCGGCAACAACGCCTTCACCAGCACCACCGTGCCGGTCACCGACCCGGGCGGCACGCACCGGCTCTACCTCGTGTTCACCACCGTCCCGGGCGGCCCGACCAGCGGTCTCGGCAACCTGAACTGGGTCGAGTTCACCGGTCAGGGCATCGGCGTCACGCCGTAGCGACCGCCGCGGCCGGGGTCGCCGCCAGCGGCCCCGGCCCACCGCTCCATCCGTCACCCACACCGAGAGCACGTACCAAGGAAGGCAGCAGCAGATGAACGACAGTCAGCACGGAATGAGCCGTCGCCGGATGCTCGGCGCCCTGGCCGGCGTCGCCGGCGCGGCAGCCGTCGGCGCCACCGGCCTGGCCTCCCCGGCCCTCGCCGGCAACGGCCTGCTGGTCCCCACCGGCAAGCGCGGCATCATCCTCTACAGCGTCCGGGACCGGATCAGCGCCGCCCCGGACGCCACCGGCGTGCCGTACGGGTTCGAGCGGGTGCTCGGGCGGCTCGCCGAGATCGGCTACAAGGAGGTGGAGTTCGCCGGGTACACCCAGAACAGCGCCATCCTGGGCCGGCAGATCACCGCCGCGGAGATCCGCAAGATCCTCGACGACAACGGCCTGCGGGCCAACGGCTCGCACGCCTCCATCCCCAGCACGATCAACCCGACCACCCTCGCCGCGTTCGAGCAGCAGCTCGACATCGCCGAGACGCTCGGCATGACCCACGTCGGCACCGGCAACGACCCGACCGGCAGCAACTACAAGGCCGACTGGGACGCCGCCGCCGAGCGGTGGAACATCCTGGGCGAGCTGGCCGCCGCCCGGGGGCTGAAGCTCTACACGCACAACCACGACGCGGCGTACAACTTCCTGCTCGACAGCGGGCCGCTGGACGCCCAGGGCCGGCCGACCCGGTCGTCGGGAGTGCGCAAGCTGGAGTACTTCATCGGGCTGACCAACCCGGAGTGGGTCTGGTTCGAGATGGACATCTACTGGGCGCACGTGGCCCAGCACCGTTTCCGCAGCTACACCGACCCGGACGGGGTGACCCAGACCAGCATCTTCGACCCGCTGGCCGTGGTCGCGGCCCAGCCGATCCGGTTCCCGCTGTTCCACGCGAAGGACGGCGCGTTCAACCCGGCCAGCAGCGCCGGGTACGAGATGGTGCCGCTCGGCCAGGGCGACATCGACTACGGGAACTTCTTCGCCAACATGGGCGCCAAGGGCTACCACAACCCCATGTGGGAGCAGGACAACGCGCCCGGCGGCGCCGCCGACCCGGGCCGCTCGCTGCGGTTCGCGGAAATCAGCTACCAGCACATGTCGGGTCTGCGGGGCTGACCGACCCGACACGCACGCCCGGGGCCGCATCCGTCATCGGATGCGGCCCCTCGCGCCATACGGCCGAAACACCGCCGTGGCAGACTCCGGCCGGAGGTGGTGACGATGGTGCTCGTGAGGCCGGAGAACACGCACCAGTCCCGGCTGGTCCGGCTGCTGCGCGACGGTCCCCGGTCCCGGGTGGAGCTGGGCGACGTGCTCGGCCTGTCCCGGACGACGCTGACCGCGGAGCTGGACCGGCTCGTCGAGCGGGGCCGGGTGGAGACCGCCGGGCCGGCGGCATCGCGGGGCGGACGCCGCTCCGCGCTCCTGCGCCTCGCCGGCGGGGTGCGCTTCGCCGGCGTGGTCGTCGCCCCCGACCGGGTCACCGTGGCGGTGACCGACGGCGAGCTGAACGTGCTCGCCCAGGTCGACGAACCGGCGGACGTCCGCACCGGGCCCGAATCGGTGGTCGGACGCGCTGTCGAACTTCTCGGCAAGCTCCGTGCCGAGCTGGGCGTCTCCCAGCTCACCGGGGTGGGTGTCGGCCTGCCCGGGCCGGTCGCCGTCGACGCGGGGACGGCCGCCTCGCCACCGGTCCTCCCGGGCTGGCAGCGCTTCGGCGTCCGCGACGCCTTCGCCGCCGAGCTGGGCTGTCCCGCGCTCGTCGACAACGACGCGAACGTGATGGCCCTCGGCGAGCAGCACGCGGGGGTCGGGCGGACCTTCGACGACTTCCTCTACCTGAAACTGGGCACCGCGATCGGCTGCGGCCTGATCCTCGGCGGCCGCCTGCACCGGGGGTCCACCGGCAGCGCCGGGGACATCGGGCACCTGCCGCTCGGCGAGGACGGGCCGGCCTGCGTCTGTGGCGAGAGCGGATGCCTGGAGGCGTACTGCGGCGACGCCGGGCTGGTCCACGCGGCGCTCGCCGCGGCCCGGACGGGTCGGTCCCCCGCGCTGGCCGCACGGCTCGCCGAAGCCGGCACCCTCACCATGCGCGACGTCGCCGCGGCGGCGACCGCCGGCGACCCCGCCGCGCAGACGGTGGTACGCGACGCCGCTCGCCGCCTCGGCCGGGTGCTGGTCGGCCTGGTCAGCTTCTTCAACCCCGGCATCGTCGTCATCGGGGGCCCGACGGACGGGCTCGGGCACATCCTGCTCGCCGAGATCCGCGCCGTGGTCTACCGCCGGTCGGCGCCGCTGGCCACCGGCACCATGCCGATCGTCCTGTCCGACCTGGCCGGCCGGGCCGGGGTGGTGGGCGCGGCCCGGCTGGCCAGCGAGCACGTCTTCGCCACCGACTGACGGGGGCCGACCGGCGGTCGGCCCCCGGCACCCGCGGTCAGTCCTTGCTGCTGAACGCCGCGTCGAAGGCGGCGGACGGGGCGTCGAAGGCGAGCCGGCGGACGAACTGCAACGCCTCGGGTGCGCCGACCAGCCGGTCCATCCCGGCGTCCTCCCACTCGATCGAGATGGGCCCGGCGTAGCCGATCGCGTTCAACGCCCGGAAGCAGTCCTCCCAGGGCACGTCGCCGTGGCCGGTGGAGACGAAGTCCCAGCCGCGCCGCATGTCGGCCCAGGGCAGGTGGGAGGCGAGCCGGCCGCGCCGGCCGTCGCCGGTGCGTACCTTGGCGTCCTTGCAGTCGACGTGGTAGATCCGGTCGGCGAAGTCGAAGATGAAGTTCACCGGGTCCAGCTCCTGCCACACGAAGTGCGACGGGTCCCAGTTGAGCCCGAACGCGGGCCGGTGGCCGATCGCCTCCAACGTCCGCTTGGTCGTCCAGTAGTCGTACGCGATCTCGCTGGGGTGCACCTCGTGCGCGAACCGCACCCCCACCTCGTCGAACACGTCGAGGATCGGGTTCCACCGGTCGGCGAAGTCCTGGTAGCCGCGCTCGATCATCGACGGCGGCACTGGCGGGAACATGGCCAGGGTGTGCCAGATGGACGAGCCGGTGAAGCCGATGACGGTGTCCACGCCCAGCTTGGCCGCCGCCCGGGCGGTGTCCTTGATCTCCTCGGCGGCCCGCTGACGGACCCCCTCCGGTTCCCCGTCGCCCCAGATCCGGCCCGGCAGGATGTCCTGGTGCCGCTCGTCGATCGGGTGGTCGCAGACCGCCTGGCCGACCAGGTGGTTGGAGATCGCGTAGACCTTCAGGTTGTGCTTGGCCAGGGTCTCCCGCTTGCGGTCGACGTACGACTCGTCGGCCAGCGCCTTGTCGACCTCGAAGTGGTCGCCCCAGCAGGCGATCTCCAGACCGTCGTAGCCCCACTCGGAGGCGAGCCGGCACACCTCGTCGAACGGAAGGTCGGCCCACTGGCCGGTGAAGAGCGTGATGGGTCGCGCCATTGTCCTTCTCCCCTGATGTGATGGGGATTCCTGTGCGGGACCGGGGCGAGGGTGACCGGCCGGGCCGGTACGCCGACGACCAGGGTGGGAACACCGGTGGGTGCGGAGCGCACCTGCGCCCGGCGGGTTGCGCCTCCCACCGGGTCACCGGCCACCACCAGGGTCGCCGCCCCCACTCTATGTGCGTCCCGCCGCCCCGCGAAAGCCCACCGCGTTAGGAGGGGCCCCCTGTACAACGCCAGGCGTTAACAAGGGGCCCTTCCTTTCTGCGGGGTCAGGCGTCGCGGCGGCGCAGGGTGAGCGTCGCGGCGCCGACGAGCACCACCAGGCTGGTGATCGCGCCGGCGGTGTTGCGCAGCAGCGCGCCCAGCGCCATGCCGAGCACGCCGACGCCGGCCAGGTAGACCGCGGCGCCGAGCACCGCCCGCAGCACGCCCTCGTCGCCGAGCGAAATGCCGTCCGCGCCGAGGATGCTCTGGCCACCGAGGAAGGTGAGCAGCGCGACCGGCGCCAGCACCGCGAGCGAGACGGCGGCGAGCACCACGACCTTCGCGCCGAGCACCGGCCAGCGCTTCGGCACGGCGGCCAGCGACGACCGGATCATGCCGGTGGAGTACTCACCCGCGACCAGCAGCACACCGAGCGTGCCGATCAGCAGTTGGGCGAGGTTCACCCCGCCGAGGCTGGCGCCCAGCGGGTCGAGTGAGGACGGGCCGCCGGGCGCCGCCGGGGTGCCGGCCTCCGGCGGGTTGGTCGCCAGCACGGTGGAGAAGGCCAGGCCCAGGCCGGCCAGGAGGACCACGGTGGCGGCCAGCATGATCAGCGACGAGCGCAGCGAGCGGAACTTGATCCATTCCGAGCGGACGACCCGCCACCAGGTGACCCGGGCGTCGGCCGGGACGGTGGCAGTGCGGGGGGCGAGCGTGCCGGCGGTCATCGGGCGCTCCTTCCGGCCAGGACTCCCCCGACGGTCGGCTCGGCGGTGTACTCCACCGCGTCGCGGGTGAGGGTCATGAACGCCTCCTCCAGGGAGGTCTGCTGCGCGGAGAGTTCGTGCAGGGTCAGGCCGGCCGCGGCGGCCCGGTCGCCGACCTGTTCCAGGCTCAGGCCGGTCACCTCCAGCAGGCCCGGCTCCCCGCCGGTCACCGTCACGCCCGACCCGACCAGCAGGTCGCGCAGGGCACCGGCCTGCGGCGAGCGGACCCGTACCGTGTCGTGCGCGGCCCGCGCCACGAACTCCGCGACCGGTACATCGGCGATCAGCCGGCCCCGGCCGATCACGATGAGGTGTTCCGCGGTCAGCGCCATCTCGCTCATCAGGTGCGAGGAGACGAAGACCGTCCGCCCCTCGGCGGCCAGGCCCTTGAGCAGGTTGCGGATCCAGAGGATGCCCTCCGGGTCGAGGCCGTTGACCGGCTCGTCGAGCATCACCACCCTCGGGTCGCCGAGCAGGGCGGCGGCGATGCCGAGCCGCTGGCCCATGCCGAGCGAGAACCCGCCGGCCCGCTTGCCGGCCACCTCACGCAGCCCGACCAGGTCGATCACCTCGTCCACCCGCCGTCGGGGAATGCCGGTGGTGGCGGCCATGGCGAGCAGGTGGTTGCGGGCGGAGCGGCCGGTGTGCACGGCCCGGGCCTCCAGCAGCGCGCCGATCTCGCGCAGCGGGGCGGAGTGCTCGGCGTACCGGCGGCCGTTGACGGTCACCGTGCCCGCGCTCGGCGCGTCCAGGCCGAGGATCATCCGCATGGTGGTGGACTTGCCGGCCCCGTTGGGGCCGAGGAAGCCGGTCACGATGCCGGGCCGGACCTGGAACGTCAGATCGTCCACGGCGACCTTGTCGCCGTAGCGCTTGCTCAGGTTGGTCACGTCGATCATGTCGCCAACGATGGCCCGCGTACCCCCGCCGCGACGTCGGCCAGCGGCGGACACTTCGGCATACCGCGACCGTGGTACGCCGGCGGCCCGGCTACCGCGGCGGCTCCGCCACCCGCACCAGACCGCTCTGGTACGCGATCACCACGAGCTGCGCCCGGTCCCGCGCGCCCAGCTTGGTCATTGCCCGGTTCACGTGCGTCTTGGCGGTCAGCGGCGAACCAGCCGCTGCGCGATCTGCTCGTTGGACAGCCCGGCGGCGACCAGCGTGAGCACCTCGCGTTCCCGCTCGGTGAGCGCCGCCAGCCGCTGCGCGTCGGCGCGCGGGTCGGCTTCCGGTTGGGCCAGGAACCGGGCGATCAACCCCCGGGTGGCCTTCGGCGACAGCAGGGCGTCACCGGCCGCGAGGGTACGGATGGCGTCCAGCAGCTCGGACGGCTCGACGCCCTTGCCGAGGAAACCGCTGGCACCGGCCCGCAGCGCACGGAAGAGGTGTTCGTCGACCTCGAAGGTGGTCAGGATCAGCACCCGCACGTCGGACAGCTCCGGGTCGGCGGTGATCGCCTCGGTGGCGGCGAGGCCGTCCAGCTCGGGCATCCGGATGTCCATCAGCACCACGTCGGCCCGGGTACGCCGGACCAGGTCGACCGCCTCCCGGCCGGTGGCCGCCTCGCCCACCACGCTCAGGTCGGGCGCGGAGTCGACAAGCACCCGGAAACCGGCGCGGATCAGCTTCTGGTCGTCGGCCAGCAGCACCCGGATCGTCACTCGGCCACCTCCTCGGGAGCGGGCAGGACCGCCCGGACGGTGAAGCCCCCACCCTGGCGCGGGCCGGCGGTGAAGCTGCCACCCACCGTCTCGGCGCGCTCCCGCATACCGACCAGGCCGAGCCCGGCACCCGGCGTACCGTCGACCGGCGCGGTGCCGTCGTCGCGTACCTCGATGGTGATGCCCTCGGCGTCGTAGCGCAGCCGGACCGCGACCCGCGCGCCCGGGGCGTGCTTGTGCGCGTTGGTCAGCGACTCCTGGATGATCCGGTACGCGGCCACGTCCACCGCGCTGGGCAGCGGTCGGGGCTGGCCGGCGAGGGTCCAGTGCACCGGCTGCCCGGCGGCGAAGCCCTCGACCAGCGCGTCGAGGCGGTTCAGGCTGGGTGCCGGTTCGGTCTCCGCGCCCGGCTCGTCGGCCCGGCGCAGCACCCCGAGCAGGGTGGCCAGCTCGTCGAGCACCGTACTGCTGGCCGAGCGGACGTGCGCCAGCGCCTCCTCGGCCGCCTCCGGCTGCCCGCGCAGCAGATGCCCGGCCACCCCGGCCTGCACGCTGATCAGCGCGATGTGGTGGGCGACCACGTCGTGCAGCTCCCGGGCGATGCGCAGCCGCTCCTCCGCGACCCGCCGCCGGGCCTCCTCGTCCCGGGTCTGCTCGGCCCGCCGGGCCCGCTCCTCCAGCACCGCGACGTAGGCGCGCCGGCTGCGTACCGCGTCGCCGACGGCCACCGCGACGCCGAACCAGAGCAGCAGCACCACCACCGCCGGGTCGAGCCAGGCCACGCCGAGGGTGGCGACCGCCGCGAGGCCGACCAGCAGCGCGCTGACCGCGCCCGCGATGCCGGCGGTCCGCCGGTCGGTCAGGGTGGCGACGGTGTACGCGGCGATGGCCACCGAGATCACGAAGGGCCCGCGCGCCTGGTCGGTGAGGAGGGCCAGCACCACCGCGGTGGTGACCACGGCGAGCACCGGCAGCGGATGGCGGCGGCGCAGGGTCAGCGCGGCGCAGCCGACCAGGGCGATCAGCACGGCGCCGATGGTCAGCGGCGCGCGCGGTGGGCCACCGGGCGGGTCCACCGGTAGCAGGGAGAGCACGAACAGCGCGCCGGCCAGCAGCACGTCGGAGACCGCCGGATGCGCCCGCGCCATCAGACGCCACCGCGCGAAACGCCCCATGGAAGGTCAAGGTACGGCAGGCGCCCGCGCGCCGGCCCGCGACGGTCCGTACGGCGCGAGTCGGCCAACTCGTGCAAGAGCGTCATGCCTCAGAGGCATATCTATGCCTCTGAGGCATGGCCCGCACAGACGGAACCGGCTCGCCGGGCGGGGCACCCGGCGAGCCGGATCAGCGTCGGACCGGATCAGCGATGGATCAGGGCAGGGTCCACTTCTGGTTGGCCGCGCCGTTGCAGGTCCAGAGGTGCACGATGGTGCTGTCGGCCGAGTTGTTGCCGGAGACGTCGAGGCACTTGTTCGACGACGTGTTGCGCAGGCTGCCGTCGGCCTGGGCGGCCCAGTTCTGGGCCCCGGTGCCGTTGCAGGTCCAGAGCTGGATCTTCGTGCCGTCGGCGGTGCCGCTGCCCGAGACGTCCAGGCACTTGCCCAGCGCCTTGATGGTGGAGTTCGGCGTCACGGTCCAGGTCTGCGCACCGCTGCCGTTGCAGGTGTAGATCTGGATCTGGGTGCCGTCGGCGGTGCCGCTGGCCCGCACGTCCAGACACTTGCCGCCCAGGCCCTTGACCGGGCCGACCCCGCCGGTGCCGCCGCCGCCCTTGACCAGGGTGAAGTCGTCCACGTCGAAGAGCCCGGTGCCGCTACCGGTGAAGGTGAGGTAGAGGTTCTGGGTGCCCGACGGGACGCCGGAGAGGGTGGTGGTGACGTCGGCGTAGGTGGTCCAACTGCCGGTGTTCGGCACCGCCACCGAGCCGAGCACCGGGCCGGTGGTGGAGCCGGTCCGCACCTGGATGGTGCCGCCGGGGCCGCCGGAGACGATCCGGGACTTGAACGAGGTGGCGCCGGTCAGGTCGACCCCGTTGTACGCGGCCCAGTCACCCGGGTCGATGTAGCCGAGGGTCTGCCCGTTGTTGGCGCCGGCCTTTGTGAACGGGGTGACGCCGCTGGCGGAGCTGAACGACTCGGCCTGGACGGTGGTGTTCCCCCCGCCCGGTGGGTTGGAGCCCAGCTCCTTGATCCGGACGTTGCGGAACGACACGTCGTCACCGGTGCCGTGGTTCTGGATGCCGATGTGGCCGGCGAGCGAGCGGGCCGCGTTGGTGTTGGTGAAGTCGTTGATCTTCACCCCGTTGAGGAAGATCTGCAGCCGCTCACCCTCGACCAGCAGTTCGTAGGTGTTCCACTCCCCCGGCGGGTTGAGCGCCGCGTCCCGTGCGGCGAGGTCGGCGGACTTGAAGGTGTAGACCGCGCCGGTGGTGCGGTCGGCCGCGTCGGTGGCGTCGATCTGGATCTCGTAGCCGTTGTTCACCGCCGACCACGGGTCACTCGACGGCGGGAACCCGATGAACACCCCGGAGTTGTCGTCACCGGCCAGCTTCCAGTCCATCTTCAAGGAGTAGTTGGTGAACTCCTTAACGCTGTACCAGAGCATGCCCAGGCCGCCGACCGAGGTGAGGGTGGCGTCGGAGTTGGTGAAGCTGCCCGGGCCGGCCTGCGACCAGCCGGTCGTCGAGCCGTTGTAGAGGGTGGTGTAGCCGGTCTCCGGCCGGCAGTCGGCCTTGCTCCGGCCGGCCGCGTAGCGGATGCCGCCGAGCAGGTGGGCCCGGAACGCGGCGTCGGAGTAGGACGCCTGGGTGTGCCCGCCGCCGGTGTAGAAGGACCGGCCGCCGTTGTAGCTCTTGCACCAGGAGTGGGGGTGGTCGGCGCCCATCGAGCCGCCCGAGTACGACGACTCGTCGAGGGTGGCCAGCACCCGGGCGGTGGAGCGGGCGTTGGTCTGGTAGTTGTACCACTCGTCGGTGCGGGTCCAGGTCTGCGGCAGGTGCGCCGTCGCGGCGTGCCCCCGGTTCTCCACCTTGACGTTGGCCTGCTGGATGGCCGGGTGCGAGGCGAAGTACGCCCCGACCAGGTTGCCGTAGAACGGCCAGTCGTACTCGGTGTCGGCCGCGGAGTGCACGCCGACGAAGCCGCGGCCGGAGCCGATGTACGACTCGAAGGCGGTCTGCTGGCTGGCGTTGAGCACGTCACCGGTGGTGTTGAGGAAGACCACCGCCTCGTACTGGGCGAGGTTGCCGGTCGTGAACGCGGCGGCGTCCTCGGTGGCGGTGACGGTGAAGTTGTTGCCGGCGCCCAGGTCGCGGATGGCCTGGGTGCCCACCGCGATCGAGTCGTGCCGGAAGCCGGCGGTCTTGGAGAAGACCAGCACGTCGTACGGGGCGTCGGCGGCGCTGGCCGGGCTGGCCGGGGTGGTGCAGGCGATGACGGCGAGGGCGGCGGTGGCCGCGCCGAGGACGGGTCGCAGGAGTCTGCGCATGTCGCTCTCCTAAGAACGGTTAGGAGGGGCCCCTTGTACAACACTAGGCGTTAACAAGGGGCCCCTCCTTTCAACTCAGGGCAGGGTCCACTTCTGGTTGTTGGCGCCGAGGCAGGTCCACAGGTGCACGACGGTGCTGTCCGCGGAGTTGTTGCCGGAGACGTCCAGGCACTTGCCGGACTGCGGGTTCCTCAGCGTTCCGTCGGCCTGGGCGGACCAGTTCTGCGCGCCGGAGCCGTTGCAGGTCCAGAGCTGGATCTTCGTGCCGTCGGCCGAACCGCCGCCCGAGACGTCCAGGCACTTGCCCAGCGCCTTGACCGTCGAGTTCGGCGTCACCGTCCACGTCTGCGCCGTGGTGCCGTTGCAGGTGTAGATCTGGATCTGCGTGCCGTCGGCCGTGGCGGCGCTGCGCACGTCCAGGCACTTGCCGGCCAGCCCGGTGATCGGGCCGGTGCCACCGCCGCCACCCGCGCCGGTGGTGAAGGTGAACGAGTCCAGGTCGAACAGCGCCCCGGCGCCACCGGCGAAGGTCACGTAGAGCGTGGTGGTGCCCGCCGGCGGGTTGGTGATGGTCCCGCTGACGTTCTGGAACGTCTCCCACGAGCCGGTCACCGGAACGGTGGCCGAGCCGAGCACCGTGCCGGTGGCGGAGCCGGCCCGCACCTGGACGGTGCCGCCCACGCCGCCGGACGAGATCCGAGCGGTGAACGAGGTCACGTTGTTGATTCGGTACGGCTCGAACGCGATCCAGTCGCCGTTGTCGATACTGCCGACGGTCTTGCCACCCTCAGCCGCGGTCTTGCTGTACTGCTGGATGCCCGAGGAGGTCTTGTAGTGCTCCGCCTGGCGCTTCTTCGGCTGCAGGGTGTGCTGCTTGTGGGTGGTCAGCCCGCCGGCGTCGGTGTACTCGGCGTCGAAGATCGCGAAGATGTTCGCCGCGTCGTCGTGCTCACCGTCGACCGGGATGGTGATCGAGCCGGAGCAGCCGTTCTTCGAGGTGATCTGGTGGCCGTGCTGGTCGTGGCCGAGCACGTAGGTCATCTTGACCTTCGTGCAGTCGATCGTGCCGTCCTCCGGGTCGGTGACGGTGATGCTGAACGGCACCGTGTCGCCGTACGCGAACAGCTGACCGTTGGCCGGGTTGTTGATCGTCACCGTGGGGGCGGTGTTACCGACACCGATCTGCACGCTGGCCGTGCCGGTGGCGCCCTGCGGGTCGGTCACGGTCAGCGTGACCGTGTAGCTGCCGTTGCTGGTGAACGTCTTGGCCGGGTTGGCCGCCGTGGAGCTGGTGCCGTCACCGAAGTTCCACGAGTAGGTCAGCGCACCGCCCTCCGGGTCCGACGATCCGGCCGAGGAGAAGTTCACGGTCAACGGGGCGGCGCCGGAGGTCTTGTCGGCCGCCGCGACCGCGGTCGGCGCGGCGTTGCCGCCGGCGATGTAGTCGTAGCGGTAGAGCGCCGAGTTGGCGTCACCGTTGAAGTACCCGGTGCCGTAGTCCAGGACGTAGAGCGAGCCGTCCGGCCCGAACGCCATGTCCATGACCTGCTTGCCGTTCCACGGGAAGTTCTCGATCGTGCCGGGCGAGCCGTCGGCGTTGAGGTGGATCGGTTTGACCCAGCCCCGGCCCAGCTCACCGGCGAAGAACTGCCCGTCGAAGCCCTGCGGAAACTTGGTGGTCGAGGCCGACGAGGCGTTGTACCGGTAGACCGGCCCGGCCATCGGCGACTCGGAGCCGCCGCCGAACTCCGCGGGGCTGCCCGCGTCACCGGCGTACCGGATCCAGGCCGGCTTGGCGCCCGGGAGGGTGGTGATGCCGGTGTTGCGGAAGGAGTTGTTCGTGGGGCCGCCGGTGCAGTTGTACTTCGCGCCAGCCGTGTTGTTGGCGAAGTCCCACTCGGCGTACGTCTCGTTGGCGGTGTTGGTGCCGGTGCAGTACGGCCAGCCGAAGTTGCCCGGCCCGGTGATCCGGTTGAACTCGACCTGGCCGCTCGGGCCCCGGGAGGTGGTGCTGCCGGAGTCCGGGCCGTAGTCACCGACGTAGACGACGCCGGTGGCCTTGTCGACGCTCATCCGGAACGGGTTGCGGAAGCCCATCGCGTAGATCTCGGGGCGCGTCTTCGGGTCGGAGTCGACGAACATGTTGCCCGACGGGATCGAGTACGTCCCGTTGGCGTTCACCTTGATCCGCAGGATCTTGCCGCGCAGGTCGTTGGTGTTGGCGGCGCTGCGCTGGGCGTCGTACGCCGGGTTGCGGTTGGTGCGCTCGTCGATCGGGGCGTAGCCGGAGGAGTCGAACGGGTTGGAGTCGTCGCCGGTGGAGAGGTAGAGGTTGCCGGCGGCGTCGAAGTCGATGTCACCGCCGACGTGGCAGCAGATGCCCCGGTCCGCCGGGACGTCGAGGATGTCGACCTTGCTGCCGGTGTTGAGGGTGAAGTCGCTGTTCAGGGTGTAGCGGGAGAGCCGGTTGACACCCTGCCAGGCGGAGAAGTCGCTGCCGGTGGCCGGTGCGTCCCCGCCGGGGGTGGACAGCGGCGGCGCGTAGTAGAGGTAGATGTGGCGGTTGCTGGTGAAGTTCGGGTCGACCCCGACGCCCTGCAACCCCTCCTCGTCGTGGGTGTAGACCGACAGGGTGCCGACCACGGAGGTGGTGCCGCTCGCGTCGGTACGGCGGAGCGTGCCGTTGCGGGCGGTGTGCAGGACCGACCGGTCCGGCAGCACGGCGATGGTCATGGGCTCGCCGACCTCGGCGGCGCCCTTCGCGAGGGTCACCTGCTGGAAGTCGGTGGCGGTGATGGGGTGGGCCTGGGCCGCCGTCGGGCCGCCGAGCGCGGCCGGGCCGGCGCCGAGTGCGACCGTGCCGGCCGTGGCCACCAGGAGCAGCGCTGAGCCGGCGGAGAACCATTGTCGGGATCGGTGGGGCGGGCTGTCCTTCTTGGACATCGTGGTCCCTTCCTGACGAGTGACTGCCAGGCCGGGCGCGCGCCGTCGCGCCGGATGCCGTAGCGGTGGTGGGTGTCGATGGGTCACCGCGCCGCCGGTTCACCTCGACGAAACAATGTCGTGTTGGGCACGACACTAAGTGGCGAGTGTCGATGTGTCTATACCTTCCGCCCGGCGGACGTGAACTTCTGTCGGTTTGATCGAAAGTCCACGGACAGCACCGCGTCCCGGACACCGCGCGGGGTCCGGGAGGCGGTGGCCGGCGGGCGCCGGCGGGGTCAGGCCCGGCGGTCGATCGCCTGCGCGGCCAGGGCGACCAGGGCCGTCCGCGCCTCCGCGGCCACCGGCGCATCCTCCAGCGCGCTCAACGCCGCCTCGGTACGCACCCGGATCATCTGCTCGATCCGCTCCCGGGCACCGGTCGCCTCGATGATCCCGCGCAGCTCGGACGCCCCGTCGGCGTCCAGCGCCGGATTGCCGAACAGCTCGCGCAGCCGGGCGGTCTGCGCCCGGTCGGCGGCGCTGCGGGCCAGCGCCATCATCACCGTCGGCTTGCCCTCACGCAGGTCGTCCAGCACCGACTTGCCGGTCACCGCCGGGTCGCCGAAGACGCCCAGCACGTCGTCACGCAACTGGAACGCGTCGCCCAGCGGGTCACCGAACTCCCCGAGCGCCGCGATCAGCTCCGGCGCCGCGCCGGCCAGGGCCGCCCCGATCTGCAACGGCCGGGTCACCGTGTACCGGGCCGCCTTCATCCGGATCACGGTGAGCGCGCTGGCCACCGAGCCGTCGCCAACCCCGGAGACCAGGTCCAGGTACTCCCCGGCGATCACCTCGGTACGCATCAGGGCGAACACCCCGTACCCCCGGTGCACCTGCTCGGTGCTCAGGCCGCACTCGTGGAACATCTGGTCCGACCAGGCCGCGCAGAGGTCCCCGCAGAGCAGCGCGGTGTTGCGCCCGTACGCCTCCGGGTCGCCCCGCCACGAGGAACGGGCGTGCAGGTCGGCGAAGAGCCGGTGCACCGACGGCTCGCCGCGGCGGCGGTCGCTGCCGTCGAGGATGTCGTCGTGGATCAGCGCGAACGCGTGGAACAGCTCCAGCGCCGCCGCGGCCATCACGATCGGCGTACCGTCGGCGCCCCCGGCGCCGCGCCAGCCCCAGTAGCAGAAGAGTGGGCGCAGGCGTTTCCCGCCGGCCAGCACGAACCGGTGCAGCGCGGTGAACACCCCGCGCGGGGCGCCGTCCGGCCAGTCCGGGCCCTGCCGGTCGAGGAAGGCGGCCAGCTCGGCGTCGAAGCGCGCACGCAGCCCACTCACGTCGGCCGGCGCGACCGTGACCGTCATGACCCCTCCCCCGGCCGCTCCGACGCCGACGCCCGGTCGGCGAGCCCGGCCAGCTCCAGCAGCAGCGCCTTGACCTCGGTGGCGGCGAGGCGGTCGCGGGCCGCCGCCGGGTCGGAGCAGAGCAGCACCGGCGCGTCCTGCGGATCGGCCGGCAGCCGGCCGTGCGAGCCGCGCACCGCCCGCGCTCCGGCGTCCAGGCCGACCACGCTCATCAGGTAGCGCATGCCCAGCTTCTTGCGGGCCAGCGCGGTCGCCGCCCGCCGCTTCGCCGCACCGGGTGCGGCCGGGTCGAAGAACAACTCGGCGGGGTCGTAACCCGGCTTCCGATGGATCTCCACCAGCCGGGCGAAGTCCGGCGCGCGGTCGTCGTCCAGCCAGTAGTAGTAGGTGAACCAGGCGTCCGGCTCGGCCACCAGCACCAGCTCGCCGGCGCGTGGATGGTCCAGCCCGTGCTCGGCCTTGCCGTCGGCGTCGAGCACCTCGGCCACCCCGGGCAGCCCGGCGCAGAGCTTCGCCACCACCGGCACGTCGGCCGGGTCCCGGACGTAGACGTGCGCCACCTGGTGGTCGGCGACCGCGAACGCCCGCGACGTCCACGGGTCCAGGTACTCCATGCCGTCCTGGGTGTGCACCCGCAGCAGCCCTTCGGCGCGCAGTGCCCGGTTGACGTCCACCGGCCGGGACACGTCGGTGATGCCGTACTCGGAGAGCACCACCACCGTGGCGTCGCGGGCCCGGGCGGCGTCCAGCAGCGGCCCGAGCACCGCGTCCAGCTCGGCCGCGGCGGCGGCGGCCCGTGGCGACGACGGGCCGAAGCGTTGCAGGTCGTAGTCCAGGTGCGGGACGTAGACCAGGGTCAGGTCCGGTGCGGCGTCGGCCAGGATCTGCTCGGCGGCGCGGCAGATCCAGCGCGACGCGGGCAGCCCGGCGCCCGGCCCCCAATAGGTGAACAGCGGGAAGGTGCCCAACCGCCCGGTGAGCGCGTCGTGCAGCTCCGGCGGGTCGGTGTAGCAGTCGGGCTCCTTGCGCCCGTCGGCGTAGTAGACCGGGCGCGGGGTGACGGTCCAGTTCACGTCCGCGCCCATCGCGTACCACCAGCAGACGTTGGCCACCGTGTAGCCCGGGTCGACCCGGCGGGCCGCCTCCCACAGCTTCTCCCCGCCGACCAGCGCGTTGTGCTGTCGCCACAGCAGCACCTCGCCCAGGTCCCGGAAGTACCAGCCGTTGCCCACGATCCCGTGCTCGGTCGGCAGCGTCCCGGTGAGGAAGGTCGACTGCACCGAGCAGGTCACCGCGGGCAGCACGGTGCCCAGCTCGGCGCGGAAACCGCCGTCGGCGACCGCGCGCAGCCGGGGCATGTGCGCCAGCAGTCGCGGGGTCAGCCCGACCACGTCCAGCACCACCAGTCGTCGTTTCATCGTGACCCTCCCGTCGTGGCCGGGGCGGTCCGGTCCGCCGGCGTGAGGCCCAGGCCGACCAGTTCGGCGCGGGCGAAGGCGAGTTCGGCGGCGATCCCGCCGGCCAGTTCCGCGTCGGTGCGCGGCCGCCGTGCCTCCGGCAGCACCCCCCAGGTGTACGTCTCCACGTCGAGGTGGTCGCAGCCCGCCGCCGGACCGGCGAAGAGGGCGGCCAGCGCGGCGCGCAGCACCGGTAGCGTCGAGCCCAGCGGTTCCTCGGGTGGGGCGTGCAGCGGCACGTGGTAGTGCACCCGCCACGGCCCCGGCAGCGCCGCGTCCAGGGCGGCGTCCAGGTCGTCGGCCGCGCACGCCGGGTCGGCCGGGTCGGCCGTGCCCGCGCAGCCGGCGCCCCGGGTCTGGTGCAGGAAGCGCGGCTCCACCCAGCGGCGCAGCGCGTCGGCGGAGCCGGCCGGGTCGGCGGCTTCCACTGCGGCGGAAACCTGCACCTTGACCACCGGCAGGCCGGCGGCCCGCAGCCGGTCCAGCGCCGCGGCCGGTTCCTCCCAGGCACAGGCGAGGTGGGCCAGGTCGAGGCAGACGCCCAGCCGCTCGGTGTCCATGCCGGACAACAGAGTGGCGGCCTGCCCGGTGCTCTCCACCACGCAGCCCGGCTCCGGTTCGAAGCCGACCCGTACCCGGCGGCCGGTGTCCCGCTCGACGACGGCCAGCCCGGCCGCGAGCTGGTCCAGCCGGCGCCGGGCGGCCCCGGCGCGCTCGGCGTCCCAGGGTTGGCGCCAGGCCAGCGGCAGGGTGGAGACCGAGCCGCGGGCGGCGTCGTCGGGCAGCAGGTCGGCCAGGACCCGCGCCAGGTCCAGGGTGTACGCGAGTCGCCGCTCGGTGGTCCAGTCCGGTCGGTAGACCTCGTGCTTGACCACCGGGGCCTGGAAGGCCGCGTACGGGAAGCCGTTGAGGGTTACCACCTCCAGCCCGCGCGCGTCCAGTTCGGCGCGCAGCCGGCGGCGCAGGGCCGGTTCCGCGGCGAGTTCGGCGGCGACCGGCGCGGCCAGCCACAGGCCGAGGCCGAGCACGTCGGTGCCGAGCGTCTCGCGTACCGGCAGCGCGTAGGTGTCCAGTTGGCCGAGGATGCCGGCGAGGTCCTCGGCGGGGTGCACGTTGGTGCAGTAGCCGAGGTGGATGGTGTCGCCGCCGGCGTGCCGTAGCCGCATCAGCTGCCGCCGCGCAGGATGGAGTTGCCGGTCTGCGGGTCCACGGCGGCGAACTCCAGGTCGCCCAGGTCGAGCCGGCCGGACTGCCCGTAGAACTGCACCGGGTTGCGCCACAGCACCCGGTCGACGTCGTCGTCGGTGAACCCGGCCAGCAGCATCGCCTCGCCGGTGGCCCGGGTCAGCAGCGGGTCGGAGCGCCCCCAGTCGGCGGCCGAGTTGACCAGCATCCGTTCGGTCCCGTACTCGCGCAGCAGCTCGACCATGCGGGGCGGGGACATCTTGGTGTCCGGGTAGATGGAGAAGCCCAGCCAGCAGCCGGTGTCCCGGACCAGCTTGACGGTCACCTCGTTGAGGTGGTCGACGACCACCCGGCCCGGGTCGATGCCGGACTCGGTGACCACGGCCAGGGTGCGCTCGACGCCCCGGGCCTTGTCCCGGTGCGGGGTGTGCACCAGCGCCGGCAGGTCGTGCGCCACGGCCAGCGCGAGCTGCGCGGCGAACGCCTCGTCCTCCTCCGGGGTCATCGAGTCGTACCCGATCTCGCCCACCGCCACCACGGCGTCCTTCTCCAGGTAGCGCGGCAGCAGGTCCAGCACCGGACGGCAGCGCGGGTCGTTGGCCTCCTTGGGGTTGAGCGCCACGGTGGCGTGGTGCCGCACCCCGAACTGCCCGGCCCGGAACGGCTCCCACCCGATCAGGGAGTCGAAGTAGTCGGCGAAGGACGCGGCGCTGGTGCGGGGTTGCCCCAGCCAGAACGCCGGCTCGACCACCGCCCGGACCCCGGCGGCGGCCATCCGCTCGTAGTCGTCGGTGGTGCGTGAGGTCATGTGGATGTGCGGGTCGAAGATGCGCATCACGCCTCCGTGGGGGTGGGACGGTCGACGGTGGTGGTGCCGACGCTGCTCGCGGTGAGCCGGTCGAGCAGTTCGGTGGCGTCGGCGGGCATCTCCCGGCCAGCGGCGTGCCGCTCGGCGGCCAGGGCGGCGAGCATCGCGGCGAGTTCGCCGTCGGCGCGCTCGTCGAGGTCGGCCACCGCGGCCAGCGGCACGCCGGTGAAGACGCACTTGAGCACCGCCTGCCGCCAGTCGGCCGGGTCGAGGTGGCGGGCGTACGGGCCGAGCGCGGCGGCGACCAGCCGGGTGTCGTTGGTGCGGATCGCGTCGTGCAGCAGCGGCACCCCGGCGCCGCCGACCGGCAGCAGCGGCAGGGCGCGCAGTACAGCCCGCCGCTCGGCCGCGTCGCCGTGCCGGTAGAGGGTGTCCGCGTACCGGGCGTGCTCGGCCGGCAGGGCGGTGAGCAGCAGCACCCGGGCCGCGTCGTCGGCGGTCCAGCCGGGCGCGTCGGGCAGGGCCGTGCGGCCGCAGCGCCGGCCGGCGGCCGGGAAGAGTCGGCTGATCGCGTCGGGCTCGACCGCGACCCGGCGCAGCGCCGCGTCCAGCCAGTCGGGATCGGGTACGCCCCGCAGCGCGGCCCGTAGTGAATCCGGTGTCATCCCGTCTCCTCCCTCGTGCTGCTCCGCAGATGCCGAGCGCGTCCTTTGCTCTGCTTCACTCCACGCGACGGTCGGTGTCCGGATACCGGACGTCGGCTGTTGCGTCCGCTGAAGCAGAGCAAAGGATGCGGGCGGGCACCTCGTCCTCGGTGCCGCCATCGGCCCGTGTGACGGTGCCGCCATCGACCGGGCCGGCGGTGTGGCCGCCGGTCGCGGCGGCGCTCGCCGTGGTGGTCGAGGCGGCGCGCAGGAAATCGATCGAGCGGGCGGCCACGGCGGGCGCGGCATGCGAGTCGCGGGGCAGTTCCACGGCGACCAGTCCGCGGTAGCCGGCGTCGCGCAGCGCGGTCAGCGCCGGCGGGAAGTCGATCTCCCCGGTGCCGAATTCCAGGTGCTCGTGCACGCCCCGGCGCATGTCGTCGATCTGGACGTTGACCAGGTGCTCGGCCACCTCGTGCACGCACCGCGGCACCGGCCACGGCTCCAGGCAGCGGCAGTGCCCGATGTCGAGGGTGATGCCGAAGCGGGGCGGCTCGCCGAGCGCCGCGCGCAGCCGCCGCCAGCCGGCGATGTCCTCGACCAGCATTCCCGGTTCCGGTTCGAACCCGAGGCTCACGCCGGCGGCGTCGGCCGCGTCGACCACCGTGGCGCAGCCGGCGACCAGCCGGTCCCAGGCGGTCTGGGGTGGGACCGACCCGGGGCGGACGCCGGCCCAGAAGGAGACCGCCTCCGCACCGAGGTCGGCGCCGATCCGTACCGCCCGGCGCAGGAACTCGATCCGCCGGGTCGGGTCGTCGTGCAGCAGGGTCGGGGCGTGCTTGTGCCACGGGTCGAGCAGGTAGCGGGCCCCGGTCTCGATGACCACCGCGAGGCCGAGCGTGCTCAGCCGCCGGGCGACCGCGGCGATGCGGTGGGTGAGGCCGGGCGCGAACGGGTCCAGGTGGTCGTGGTCCAGGGTGAGCGCCACCCCGACGTAGCCGAGGTCGGCGATGACGGCCAGCGCGTCGTCGAGCCGGTGGTTGGCGAAGCCGTTGGTGCCGTACCCGAAGCGCAGCGTCCGGTGGTCGTCGCCCGGCGGCACCGCACGGGGTTGCGGGGCGGTCATGTCGGCGAGAGCTTCCGGGCGAGTCGCCGGCCCAGGGGCGCCGCCGCCGCGACGGCCAGCCCGAGCAGGCCGGCGCCGCTGCGTGCGGTCAGTGCCCCCTGCAGGGCGGGCAGTCCGGTGATTCCGGCCCCGACGGCGGCGCGGACCCGTCCGGCCGACGGGTCGCGCACCACCCGGGCCTGGGCGGCGCCGTACCGGGCGGCGTACCAGCCGGCCAGCACCGCCGGCAGTGCGGCGGCGATCGCGGCCGACCGGGTCCGCCCGGGACCGTGCCCGGCGGCGATCACGTCGGCGCGCTGGTCGTCGGCGGCGCATCGGGCGGCGCCGCGGAAGGCGGGTCGGGCGGCGGGTCGGGCGGCGGGGGCGGCGGCGCTGGCTGCGACCAGGGCGGTGCCGGCCAGGGTGCGCAGCGGCAGGGCGGTGTCGGCGCCGGTGACCTCGCGGCGGGACAGCGCGGTGACCGTCCAGGTGTGCGCGGCGACGGTCACCGCCGCCGGCAGCGCCCGGTGCAGCCGGCCACCGGACGCGCCGAGCAGCACGTCCAGCCCCCGGCAGGCGGCCATCACGGCCGGACCGGCGGCGGTGTTCTTCGCCAGCAGGTCGTACCCCCAGACGGCGGCGGCCAGCGGCACGGCCAGGGCGGTGGCGCGGCGACCGCCCGCGGCGGCGGCCAGGCCCAGGCCGGCGGCGGTGAGCCCGGCGGCGATCCCCACCGCGGCGGCCGGTGCGACCCGGCCGCTGGGGATCGGCCGCTCCGGCCGCTCGACGGCGTCCAACCGCCGGTCGGCCCAGTCGTTGGCCGCCATGCCGGCCCAGTAGAGCAGCACCGAGGCGCCGGCCAGGGCGGGGGTACGCCGGTCCAGCGTGCCGGCCGCTGCCGCACCGGCGACGACGTCCCCGGGTACGGAGAGCGCGGCCGGCACCCGGACCAGCTCGGCCAGGTCAGCCAGCGTGGTCATGTCCACCGTCCCGGCCGGCGTGCAACCGCCGGGTGAAGGCGGCCAGGAGGGCCCACTGCTCGGCCAGCGAGTGGGTCGGCGCGCCCAGCGGGTCCTTGAAGAAGAACGCCAGGTCGGGCAGCGGCCCGACGTGTCCGGCGGCGTGCGCGGCGGCGGTGAGCCGGGCCAGGTCCAGCACCAGCGGCGCGGCGAGGGCGGAGTCGCAGCCGTGCCAGGTGAACTCCATCCGCATCCCGGTGCCGAGGAACCCGGCGAAGGTGATCAGATCCCAGGCGGTCTTGAAGTCGCCCAGCTCCTCCACGTACTCGATGCGGGTGCCGCCCTGCGGCAGGTAGCCCAGCGTCTCGCCGAGCACCCGCTGCTTGCTCTGCACCTTGGCCGCGTTGGCGGCCGGGTCGGCGAGCGTGGCGCCGTCGCCCCCGCCGAGCAGGTTGACCCCGGACCAGGAGCGCACCGCGAGGTGCCGCATCGCGAACATCGGCGCGAGTACCGACTTGACCAGGGTCTCTCCGGTCTTGCCGTCGTGCCCGGCGTAGGGCAGCCCGGTCTGCTCAGCCAGCGCGGCCAGCGCCGGCAGCCGCAGCCCGGTGGACGGGGTGAAGTCGACGTACGGGCAGCCGGCGGTCAGCGCCGCGTACCCGTAGAGCGAGCTGGATGGCAGCACCTCGTCCGGACCGGTCAGCGCGGCGCGCAGCGCCTCCGGGTCGGCGTGCCCGGGGTGCGGCCGGGGGGCGGGTTCGGTGGCGGAGACGTTGACCACGACCACCCGGTCCAGCCCGTGCCGGTCGCGGAACTCGGTGAGGTCGCGGGTGACGGCGGCGGCCCGGTCGGCCTGGGTGGCGCCGGTGGGTGCCGGGCGCAGGTCGCGCTCGACGGCGGCCAGCTCGTCGGGAAGGGCGGCGACCAGCCGGCCGGGGACCACCCCGGCGGCGGCCAGCGCCTCGGCCCGCTTGCACAGCGGGGTGGTGGCGATGTCGTGCCCGCCGAAGACCAGGTCGGCGAAGGCCGGCAGGGCGGGGCCCCGCAGCTCGGGCAGTTCGGTCACGCAGCCGGTCGGCCCGGCCAGGCCGGCCCGCAGGGCGAGCCCTCCGACGATGCTCGTGGTCGCGACGGAACCCCGCGCTCCCACCAGCCAGACACCCGTTCGCATGGTGCTCCTTCCCGTTCAGGAGGAACGGTCGGTGCAAGTAAATATAGGAATATCAGAATATTCCTCGGAAAGATACGGCTTGGGTGGATGGGCCCCGTCCGCCCGTCCGCACCGGGAGGACACCGGACCCGGCGTTGACGTCGGCGGCGCCGACGCCGGACCGGTTCCCGGTACGGGTGCGGACAGACGGGGCTGGTAGGCAGGGTCGGTCGGCGTCTCGACCCTGCCTCCCCCGCGTCCGGCCGACCGGGGCGCGAAGCGCGCTCCGACCGGGTTGATGGCGGTCCTCCGGTGCGACCGGGGAATCCCGGTCCGGCCGCACCGGACGACCGTCCTGCTCGTGCGCCACCGGGCCGTGAAGCCCGGCTGCACGCCCTCCGGATCCGACCTCGTACCGACCGCGGGGCGCAACCGCGGCCGGTCCCTCGCCGGTTCGGTCCGGAAAGCCGGTTCGGGCGGTGCCGGCGGACGGACCGCCGGCATCGCGTTGGACAGGGTCAGACGGCCAGTGCGGCGAGTGCCGGTTCCACCTCGGTCCAGGAGGAGCCGAGGTCCGCCGAGCGGGTCACCGCGTCCAGCACCAGCTGGACCTGCAACGCGTCGGCGAACGAGGGAGCCGGGTCGGCGCCGGTGGCGACCGCCTCGATGAAGTCCCGCATCTGGTGGGTGAAGGAGTGCTCGTAGCCGATGATGTGGCCCGGTGGCCACCACGCCGACATGTACGGGTGCTCGCCCTCGGTCACCAGGATGCGGGTGAAACCCTGCTCCGCGGTGGGCCGCGTCGCGTCGTAGAACTCCAGCTCGTTGAGGCGTTCCAGGTCGAAGACCACGCTGCCGAGCGAGCCGTTGATCTCGACCCGGAGGGCGTTCTTGCGACCGGTGGCGAACCGGCTCGCCTCGTACGTGGCCAGCGCGCCGCCGTCGAGACGGGCCACGAAGACCGCCGCGTCGTCGACGGTGACTGTCCCGGTGGCCGGAGCGTGCCCGTCCACCGCGCCGTGGCCGTCGACCGACCCCGCACCGTCCAGGGTGGCTGCCAGCCCGCTGGACCCGGCCGGCAACGGCCGCTGCTTGACGAACGTCTCGGTCACCGCGCTGACGCCGGTGATCCGCTGGCCGGTGACGAACTGGGTGAGATCGATGATGTGCGCGCCGATGTCACCGAGCGCGCCGGAGCCCGCCCTGTCCTTCTGCAACCGCCAGACCAGCGGGAACTGCGGGTCCACGATCCAGTCCTGCAGGTACGCCGCCCGGACGTGCCGGATCACCCCGAGGCGCCCCTCGGCGACCAGCTGGCGCATCATCGTGACCGCGGGGACCCGGCGGTAGTTGAACCCGCACATCGACCGCACCCCGCCGGCCTGGGCGGTGGCCGCCGCAGCGGTCATCGCCCGAGCCTCGGCCACCGTGTTGGCCAGCGGCTTCTCGCACAGCACGTGCTTGCCGGCGGCCAACGCGGCGAGGGCTATCTCGGCGTGGCTGTCACCCGGGGTGCAGACGTCGACCACGTCGATGTCGTCCCGGCTGATCAGGTCACGCCAGTCGGTGGTGTACGCGTCCCAGCCGAGCCGGTCGGCGGCGTCGGCCACCTTTCCGGTGTCCCGGCCGCAGATCAGCGCCATCCGGGCCCGCGCCGGCAGGTCGTACACGCGGTTCACGGTGCGCCACGCCTGTGAGTGCGCGGCACCCATGAATGCGTAGCCGACCATGCCGACCCGCAGTTCTCTTTCCGTTGTGGACAAGGTGGGTCTCCCCCCGTGTGTCAGAACCCGAGCTTCTCGTAGCTGCTCGCGTTCTCCTTGGTGATCGTCTCGGAGGCGAGGGTCACTTCCTTGGGCACCTGGAGCTCCGTGAGGTCGTCCAGGCCGCGACCCTGGGCGATGAGCCGGGCGAGTGAGATCGCCGACGAGGCCATCGACGGGTTGTAGGTGACCGTCGCCTTCAGCACGGAGTTGTCGGCCTTGATCGCGTCGATCGCGACCTTCGCGCCGGCGCCACCGACCATGAAGAACTCCTTGCGGCCCGCCTGGTTGATGGCGGCGAGGACACCGATGCCCTGGTCGTCGTCGTGGTTCCAGATGGCGTCGATCTTCGGCAGCGCCTGGAGCAGTTGGGCTGCCTCGCGCTGGCCGCTGTCGGAGGTGAACTCGGCCGAGCGGCGGTTGGTGACCTTGAACCCGTACGTCGCCAGTGCGGCGGCGAAGCCGGCGCTGCGCTCGACGGTCAGCGGGATCTCCAGACCGGCGATCTCGCCGATGACCGGGTTGGCGACACCCTTGTCCTTGAGCTGCTTGCCGATGAAGTGCCCGGCCGACACACCCATGCCGTAGTTGTCGCCCTTGATCACCAGCCGCGAGGCCAGCGCGTCGGGGAACACCCGGTCGAGGTTGACGATCGGGATGCCCGCCTGCATCGCCTGGAGGGCGACCGCGTTGACCTCCTTGCCGTCGTGCGGCAGCACGACGATGATGTCCGGCTTCTGGGCGATCAGCGTGCCGAGCGTCGAGCGCTGGGCCTCGGAGGTCGTCCCACCGTCGACCTCCTTGAACTCCACGTCGGGGTAGGCGGCGGCCTGGGCCTTGGCGTTGGCGTGGATCGCGCCCATCCAGCCGTGGTCGGCGGCCGGGGCGGAGAAGCCGATGACGACCTTCTTGCCCGGGGCGTTGTTGCCTTCACTGCTGCCGGCGGCCTTGGTCTGGGTGCTGGCCGCCGGGGTCTCGTTGCTGGTGCAGGCGGTGAGCAGGGTGGCGGCGCCGACGGCGGCCCCACCGAATAGCAAGCGACGACGCGACAGGTCGCGGCTGTGCTGGGTCATGACGACCTCCTGGAAACGGGGTGGAGTTGTTGAGGGTGTGCGAGATCCGGCCACTGTCGAGGATCTCGACGTCGCCAGGACAACGTGCGGTGCGTCAGGTTGTGGTGGTGAGCCTGTTCCGCGCGAGGAGCCGGGTGAGGGACTTGAACTGGAACTGCTGGACGAGGACGGCGGCGACGATGATGCCGCCCTTGACCATGTTCTGCGCCTCGATGGAGAGGCCGTTGATGGCGAAGAGGTTGGTGATCGTGGCGAAGATGATCACGCCGAGCAACGAGCCGACGATCGTCCCGCGACCACCGCTGAGCAGCGTGCCGCCGATGATCGCGGCGGCGATCGCGTCCAGCTCGTAGAGGTTGGCCATGGCCGCCTGGGCCGACGTGGCCTGCGAGGTGAGCATGATCGCGGCGATGCCGCAGCACAGGCCGGACAGCGCGTACAGCAGCATGGTGTGCCGGCGCACGTTGATGCCGGCCAGTCGCGCGGCCTCCGGGTTGCCACCGACGGCGATGGTCCGTCGGCCGAACGTCGTCCGGTTGAGCAGGATCCACCCGGCCAGCACCACCGCGCCGAGGATGTAGACGAGGATCGGGATGCCGAGCACCTTGCGCGCCGCGATGTCGTTGATGAAGGTGCTGGTCGACACCTGGGTCTGCTTGTTGGAGATCGACGCGGCGAGCCCGCGCGCGGCCACCAGCATCGCGAGCGTCGCGATGAACGGCACCAGCCGCCCGTACGAGATGAGCACGCCGTTGACCAGACCCACGCAGATGCCGACGACGATGGCGGCGAAGATCATGCCGCCGGCGCCGTAGCTCTGGGTGGCGACCGTGGTGCACCAGACCCCGGCCAACGCGACGATCGCTCCGACCGACAGGTCGATCCCGCCGCCGATGATCACGAAGGTCATCCCCACCGTGACGACGCCGACGACCGAGGCGAGCTGGAGGATGGCCAGCACGTTGTTCCAGACCCAGGTGGGATCGTCGTAGAGGTCGGGCTTGGTGACCGCGCCGACCAGGATGAGCGCGGCCAGCACACCGATCAGGCCGAGGTTGCGCTTGACGCCGTCGCCGTTCTCTCCTCGCCACCAGGAGAGCCGGCCCCTGGCTGCCGCCTTGTCGCTGGCCACCGCCGTCTCGGCCGGGTCCACCGGCGGCGACTGCGCCGGCAGCGCGGCCGGGCGGTCCGGTGCCGCCGTGGGGGTGGGAGTCGCGTCACTCATGCCGGTGCGCCTTCCATCAGGGACCCCGCCATGACGAGGTCGAGCACGGTGTTCTCGTCGAGTTCGCCGGCGGGGGCCTCGTGGATGACCCGGCCCTCCCGCATGACCAGTACGCGGTCGGCCAGGCCGAGCACCTCGGGCACCTCGCTGGAGACCAGCAGCACCCCGACGCCCTGGCCGGCCAACGCCCGGATGACCTGGTAGAGCTCGGCCCGCGCCCCCACGTCGACCCCGCGGGTCGGCTCGTCGAGCAGCAGCAGTCTGGTGCCGCCGAGCAGCCACCGACCGACCACGACCTTCTGCTGATTGCCCCCGGAGAGCGTGCGTACCGGTCGACCGACGTCCCGGGGCCGCAGCTCCAGGCTCTCGGCGATCCGGTCCGCCTCGGCTCGTTCCTTGGCGGCGTTGGTGAAGCCGAGCCGCGCGTACCGGCCGAAGGTGGCCAGCGTGACGTTGCGGTAGATCGGCTCGCCGAGCAGCAGTGCCTGGCTCTTGCGCTCCTCCGGTGCCATCCCCATTCCGGCCCGTACCGCCGCGCCGACACCGGCCCGCAGCGCCCGCCCGGACATCCGGACCGTGCCGGACTCGGGCAGCCGGGCGCCGTAGATCGTCTCCAGCAGCTCGGAGCGGCCGGAGCCGACCAGCCCCGCGATGCCGACGATCTCGCCGGCCCGGACGTTGAGCGACACGTCGGCGAACTCGCCCGTCCGGGTCAGCCCGTCGACCTGGAGCAGCTCCGCGCCGGCCGGACCGGCCGCCGGGCGCTCCGGGAAGACGTACTCGATGCTCCGGCCGGTCATCCGGCTGACCAGCTCGCGGGTGGAGGTGTCGCGGGCCGGCAGGTTCGCCGCGGTGGTCCGGCCGTCCTTGAGTACGGTGACCCGGTCACCGATCTCGCGGATCTCCTCGAGGCGGTGGGAGATGTAGATGACGGCGATGCCCTGGGCGGTCAACTCCCGGATGATCCGGAACAGGTTGCCGACCTCGTCGTGGGCCAGCACGGCGCTCGGCTCGTCCATGATGATCAGCCGCGCCTCGTGCGACAGCGCCCGCGCCATGCTGACGATCTGCTTGCCGGCCGCCGGCAGCGCCCGGACCATCCGACCCGGCGGGATCTCCACGTGCCCGAGCCGGCCGAGGATCTGCCGCGTCCGGCGGGCCATCTGCCCACGGCGGACGAAGCCGAGCTGGCGCGGCTCGTGGCCGAGGAAGGCGTTCTCCGCGACCGACAGGTCCTCGACCAGGTCGAGCTCCTGGTAGATGGTGGCGATGCCGGCGCGCATGGCGGCCTGCGGGTTGGCGAAGGCGGCGGGCTCCCCGCGCCACTCGATTTGCCCGGAGTCCGGCTGGTGCACCCCGGCCAGGACCTTGATGAGGGTGGACTTGCCGGCGCCGTTCTGCCCGAGCAGGCAGTGCACCTCGCCGGCGCGTACCTCCAACTGGACCCCGTCGAGCGCGCGTACGCCGGGGAAGGTCTTGACCACATCGGTGAGACGCAGGACCACCTCGCCGGCGACGGTGTCGGCAGGGGCCTCGACCAGCGGCGCATCGGTGCCGGCGTCCGCCGCGGCGGTGGCGCGGTTCTCGTCGGGCTGGGCCACGGTCTCCTCCTCGCTCATGATGTTCTTCCGGGTCGCGACGGCTGAGTCATGACGCTTCTCCGAAGGCGACGTCGCTGGCGAGCACGGCGGCGCCGGCGACGCCGGCGCGCGGGCCCAGCTCGGAGAGGACGACGGGCAGGTTGCCGGTGGCCAGTGGCAGCGACCGGCGGTAGACCACGCTGCGGATCTCGGCGAGCAGGATGTGCCCGAGCTGGGCGAGCCCGCCGCCGATCACGATCATCGAGGGGTTGGTGAAGCTGACCAGGCCGGCCAGCACGCCGCCGACCCGTCGACCGCCGTCGCGGATCAGCTGGATGCAGGTGACGTCGCCCTCGACGGCGCCCTCCGCGACGTCCAGGGCGGTCACCACGCCGCGCGCGGCGAGCCGCTCGGCCAACGCCGGCGACACCCCGCTGCGGGCGGCGGCGCTCGCGTCCTTGGCCAGTGCGGCACCGCTGAACAGCGCCTCCAGGCAGCCGACGTTGCCGCAGGAGCACATCGGACCGTGCGAGTCGACCTGGATGTGGCCGATGTCCCCGGCGCAACCGTCGGTGCCCCGGTAGACCTCACCGCTGAGGTAGATCCCGCACCCTATTCCGGTGCCGATCTTCACGAAGAGGAAGTCGTCCACCGAGTGGGCGACCCCGCCGTGCCGCTCGCCGATCGCCATGATGTTGACGTCGTTGTCGACGACCGCCGGGCAGCCGTGCTCACGGGTGAGCAGTTCGCGCACCGGGAAGCGGTCCCAACCCGGCATGATCGGCGGCGAGACCGGTACGCCGTCCCGGAAGCTGACCGGGCCGGGAACCCCGATGCCGACCGCGTCCAGCCGCTCGTAGGCCCCGTCGACCTTGGCCTTGTGCAGCAGCTCGTTGACCCTCTGCAGGGTCACCTTGGGTCCGTTGCGGATGTCGGCCGGCTCGCCGTAGTGGGCCACCGGCTCCAGCCGCCCGTTGACGACCTCGACGTCGATCGAGCTGGCGCCCAGGTCGACGGCGGCGAACCGCAGGTGCGGGCTGAGCTCCACCAACGTGGATCGGCGACCGCCCCGGGACGCGGCCAGCCCCGCCTCGGCGACGTAGCCGAGGGTGACCAGCCGCTCCAACTCGGCGAGCAGGCGGGGGCGTGGCATCTGCAACCGGTCGCCCAGCTCGGCCCGGGACACCGCACCCTCGTCGCGGAGCAACCGCAACAGGCGTACGTGCAGTGGATCCTCCGTCCGCACCGGGACTCACCTCCGCATCGACGCCGTTCACATCGACGCGATGGCGATGTGTTGTGTCCGACACAGTAGGAGCCTTCGGAGGCGCGTGTCCAGAGCTTCGGCCTATCCGATGCCAACTTTTGTCCGTTCGAACAAAAGCTAATAGTGGATCAAGAAAAGCCCGTACGCACGGGGCCGGGCGCCGGCCGACACAGCCAGGCGCGGCCTCGACGACCGCCGGACGCGGGCAGCGCGGCTTGATCGACTCAAGATCCTTGAAGTCGGGGTGTCCGGCGCGCTGGGAAGGCCCGATTTCCTTCATACCGAGTGGATCAGGCGGACCTGCCGGCACAGGGAGCGCGGTGACGGGGCGTGGCACACGGCGCCCCGCCACCCGGGTGCGGTGGCGGGGCGTGGTGCGGGGAGGTCAGCGGGGACCGGCGGAGTTTCGCTTCTTCTTGAGCTTGCGGTCGTCGCGCAGTTCGACGTACGGCTCCTCGTCGGCCGAGTGCCCGGCCGAGATGGCGCGGCTGCGCTCCAACTCGGCGTCGAACTCGGCGCCCAGCAGGATCGCGATGTTGGTGAGCCAGAGCCAGATCAGGAAGATGATCACCCCGGCCAGCGCCCCGTAGGTCTCGTTGTACGAGCTGAAGTTGCCCACGTAGAGGGCGAACAGACCGGAGATCACCAGCCAGATCACCACGGCCAGCACGCCGCCCGGGCTGACCCAGCGGAAGCCGCCGTGCCGCGCGTTGGGCGAGGCCCAGTAGAGGATCGCGAACATCAGGCTCACCAGGATCAGCAGCACCGGCCACTTGGCGATGTTCCAGACCGTGACCGCGGTGGAGCCCACACCGATCGCGTTTCCGACGATCTCGGCGAACCGGCCGGTGAAGACCACGATCAGCGCGCTGAGCAGCAGCAGCACGCCGACCACCGCGGTCACCCCGAGGCGGATGGGCAGCGTCTTCCAGATCGGCCGCCCCTCCGGCACGTCGTAGATGCTGTTCGAGGCGCGCATGAACGCGGCGATGTAGCCGGAGGCGGACCAGAACGCGGCGAGCAGACCGATGATCGCCGCCACGCTGGCCAGCCCACCGCTGCTCTGTGCCTGGCCGATCGCATCCGTGATGATCTTCTGGATGCTCGGCTCGGGGACGGCCTGGCCGATGGTGTCCTTGACGGTGTTGGTGGCGCCCGCCCCGAGCAGGCCGAGGATGGAGATCAGCACCAGCAGGCCGGGGAAGATGGAGAGCACCCCGTAGTAGGTGAGCGCCGCGGCCCAGTCGGTCAGGCTGTCGTCCTGGAACTCCTTGACGGTGCGTTTCAGCGTCGCCTTCCAGCCGGTGCCCGGCAGGTCGGCGGGGCTGGCCGGGCCCTCGTCCGGCCCGGCCGGGCCGCTGCGCACCGGTCGGTCCCGACCGGCCCGGTCGGCGCCGCCGCGGTTGGCCGACGCGCCGCCGGAGCGGGCCCGCTCGGCCGCGGCGGTCACGGGACCGTTGTCGTCACGGTCGCGCCCGCTGCGGGCCGAAGACTCCTCGGAGGCCATCGCCCCTCCCTCACGTGTCGGTGTCCCCCCGACATGCCCCGGGAAGGGCGGTGGGTAACCACCTACCGGTAGAGCAACCTGCCCATCCGGCGCGAAGCGACCAGCAGGCCGACGGCCATCATGGCGAGCAGGTAGAGCACGTCGAGCAGCCAGGACCAGCCGGCGGTGCCGAGCGAGACACCGCGGATCAGATGCACCGCCCGGTACAGCGGGGTCACCTCGACCAGCCAGCGCAGCAGGACCGGATAGGCCTGCGCGGGCACGAACGTGCCGGAGAAGAGGAAGAGGGTGAACTGGGCCGACCCCATCAGGTCGAAATCCTGCCAGCTACGCATGAAGGTGGACAGCGCCATGCCGAGCCCGCCGAACGCGAACCCCACCAGTACCGCGGCCGGGAACGCGGTCATCGCCCGCGCCACGGTGGTCAGGTCGAGCGCGACCATCACCCCCAGGAAGGCAGCGGAGTAGGCGGTTCCCCGCAGCATCGCCCAGCCCAGCTCACCGACGGCGATCTCGAACGGCCGCACCGGGGTGGCGATCACCCCGTCGTACAGCTTCATGTACTTCATCTTGCCGAAGAAGTTGAAGGTGGTCTCGGCGAGCGCCCCGGTCATCGCCGAGGAGGCGAGCATCGCCGGGGCGACGAACGCGGCGTAGGAGACCAGCCGCCCGTCGGGCAGGGCGAGGTCGCCGACCAGGGTGCCGACACCCACCCCGATGGAGAGCAGGTAGAGCAGCGGCTCCACGAAGCCGGAGATCAGCAGCAGCCAGTAGACCGACTTCAGCGCCGCGACGTTGCGCTCGGCGACCGACAGGGACCGCCGGGACGCGGCGGAGACGTCGACCAGCCGGGGCAGGACCAGCGTGACCACGGCACCCCTTCCTAGACGACCAGCTTGCGACGGAACACCCGCAGCGCCAGCAGCCACCCGCCGAACGCCCAGGCGGCGAGGTAGAGCAGGTGCCCCGGGACCGACCACTGCGGAGCGACGCCGAGGGTGGCCGCCCGGCAGAGGTCGACGGCGTGCCAGAGGGGCGTCGCGTACGCCAGCCAGCGCAGCGCGCCGGGCAGCGACTCGACCGGGAAGAACACCCCGGCGAAGAGCGTCATCGGGATGACCGCGAAGCGGAACAGCATGGCCAGCCAACTGTCGCTGGACACCGACGCCGAGTACGCGAAGGTGGGCGCGCCCACGGCCAGCCCGAGCAGCAGCGCCACCGGCAGGGTGGCCAGCGCCCACGGTGGGCGCAGCGCCCCGAACAGCGCCGTGACCAGCAGGAACGCGGCGCTGGTGGTGAACACCCGGAACAGCAGGAACGCCAGGTGACCGGCGAGGATGTCACCCACCCGCAGCGGCGCCGCGCTCTGCGCGAAGTAGGTCTTGATCCATTGGAAGTTGCTGAACACCGGCCAGGTGGAGTCGCCGATGGCCACCTGCAGAGCGGTGGAGGCGATCAGCCCCGGCACCAGCCAGTCGAGGTAACGCACCCCGTCGACGCCCTGGTCGATGTAGGACCCGACGCCGAGCCCGAAGCCCAGCACGGTGAGCACCGGCAGCAGGAACGAGGAGAAGACGCCGGCCCGCCAGGTGCGCCGGTGGCCGACCAGGAAGTAGTTGAGCACCGCGAGTGCTGGCACCCGCGGCGACGCCGGCCGCGCCGGCTTCCGGGCCGATCCCACCACGCTCACCCCAGCACCCCCGTCCACCATGCCTTCCTACCCCGGGGGTACGACAGGCAGCGGTCAAGCTACGACGACCCGCGCCGACCTGTCGCCGCGATTTCCCGCGTCCCGCCGGCCGAGCTTCGCTTGATCGTGTGAGCGTCGCCGATCGCGGGGTCAGCGCGACCCGCCGACCCCCGCGACGAACACCCGCCACGCATCCGGCCCGAACGCCAGCACCGGACCGCCCAGATCCTTGGAATCCCGCACGGCCACCACACCGGGGAGGTTGTCGGCCACTTCCACGCAGTTACCGCCGCTGCCGTTGCTGCGGGTGCTCTTGCGCCACCGGGCGCCGCTCAGGTCCATGTCTCCGCCACTTCCGCGATCAGGTCGAGGGACTGCTGCTGTGATAGTGCCTCACCACGGATCGACTCCCACACCTCGACCATCTGCCGCACGTAGTCGGCCCGGTCGATCACCTGCCCGTGGCGCTGGCCCTCCAGGTAGACGACGTCGTCCCCGGTGGGCGCGGTGGCGATCACGAAGGGACCGTCGAGGCCAGCGTAGGCGCGGGCGGAGAGCGGCACGACCTGTATTCGGAGCCGGGGCAGCGCCGAGCCGGCCTTCACCAGGTGCCGCACCTGCTCGCGCATCACCTCCGGCCCGCCGACGCAGCGGCGCAGCACGTACTCGTCGATGACGGCGGTGAGCAGCGGTGGCCGGTCGCGGGTGAGCACACCCTGCCGGTCCAGCCGGGTCGTCACCTGCCGCTCGATCTCGTCCGGCGCGAACAACCCCGCGCCGGTCAGGATCGCCCGGGCGTACCCCTCGGTCTGCACCAGGCCCGGCACGTAGAGCGGCTCGAACGAGCGCAGCGCCGTGGCCTCCTGCTCCATGCCGGCCCAGTCGCGGAACCACGGCACCACGGCCTCCCGACTGATCCGTCGCTGGATGCGCTCGAAGCGTCCGTCCGCCCCGAACACGGTGTCGCAGCGGCGGGCGAAGTCCAGACTCGGCCGTCGCTCGCAGGTCTCCACCTTGGCCACCAGTGCGCCGGAGTAGCTCAGTGCCTCGGCCAGCGCGGTCTGGGACATGCCGGTGGTCGCCCGCGCGAGCCGCAGTTCCTCGGCGAAGTGGTCCAGCATGGACGATCGGTCCACGGACAGCCTCCGTACTTTTCCGGACCCCGCCGGCCGGGCCGGCACACGCGCTGGCGGTCGGCGCGCGCGACCTCCCACCGTAGTCGGCTGATCAGCAGACTGTCACGCAGCGGAACCGCTCACGGGATCGGACGGCGGGCGGAACCAGGCCGGGGCGCCGCACGGACGACGAGGTCCGGCGGCGCCCCCTCCCACCCCGACGGAGGCCCGCCCATGCCCCGCTACCGCCCGCACGTCGCGGCCCGACCGTCCTGGCGCTGCCGGGTCTGCGGCGCCGCCTGGCCGTGCTCCCCGGCCCGGCTGGCGCTCCTCGGCGAGTACCGCGAGAACCGCACCGGGCTGCTGATCTACCTCGGCACGTTGTTGTACGAGGCCACCGGCGACCTCACCGACGTCAACGGCCTGCCCGACCGCTTCCTCCCCTGGGCTCGGGCCCGCTGATTCAGTCGATGAGGGTGCGGCCGGTGAGGTGCAGGAAGACGTCCTCCAGGCTGGAGCGACGGACCAGCACGTTGGCCGGGCTGAGCCCGAGTGCGGCGACCTCGGCCACCGCGGCGTCGCCGTCGGGCACGTAGAGCAGGACGCGGTCGGGCAGCACCTCGACCCGCTCCCCCAGCCCCTCGAGCTTGCCGGCGAACGGCTCCTGCGACTCGGCGGCGAAGCGCAGCTCGACCACCTCGCGGGTGGAGTGCCGCTCGATCAGTGCCCGGGGTGAGCCCTCGGCGACGATCCGCCCGCCGTCCATCACCACCAGCCGGTCGCAGAGCTGCTCTGCCTCATCCATGTAGTGCGTGGTGAGCACCAGCGTGACGCCCTGCTGCTTGAGCCGGAACAGCCGCTCCCAGACCAGGTGCCGGGCCTGCGGATCGAGCCCGGTGGTCGGCTCGTCGAGGAGCACGATCTCCGGCTCGTTGACCAGCGCGCGGGCGATGGTCAGCCGGCGCTTCATGCCGCCGGAGAGCGGGTCGACCTTGCTGTCGGCCCGCTCGCTGAGCTGGACGAAGTCGAGCAGCTCGGCGGCCCGCTCCCGGGCCACCCGGCGCGGGATGCCGAAGTAGCGGGCGTAGGTGGTCAGGTTTTCCCGGACGGTCAACTCCGGATCGAGATTGTCGAGTTGCGGGCAGACGCCGAGCCGGGCCCGGATGGCCGGACCGTCGCGCACCGGGTCCATGCCGAGGATGCGCAGCTCACCGCCGCTGGGCGGGGAGGTGCAGCCGATCATCCGCATGGTGGAGGACTTGCCGGCGCCGTTGGGCCCCAGGAAGCCGAACGCCTCGCCCGGCTGCACCTCGACGTCGATGCCGTCGACGGCGGTGAAGTCGCCGAACCGTTTCACCAGCCCCCGGGCCTGGATGAGTGGTTGAGCCGTGGTCACCGCCCGACCCTAGCCGCCGGGTCCGACACCGCTCACGCCAATTCCACCCGGACGCGCGCGTGCCGCCGACACCGGCCGATGGCGGCGACCACGCCGGCGGTCGTCAGGTCGCATCGTGCCGCGCCGATGTCCCCGCGTGTCGCTAGATCGACGTGTATCGTCCTGTCGTGTCGTCCATCCGTTCACCCGACGGTTCGCCACCGCCCCCGCGCGCGGGCAACTCCACCGCCGACGGGTCGGCCGCGGGCGGGGCACCACCCCGGCCGACGCCACCACCCGCGGCCGAGACCGTGGCGGCCTGCGGCACCGAGCCGTCCAGGCCGAGTGGCGACGACGCCGCCCGCGCCATCGCCCAGCCGGCGGCGCGGGACCTGGCCGTCCAGTTCGAGGACGAGAAGCCCGGTCGGGTGTTGACCGGGCCGGCCGGGCCGCTGCTCACCGCGGCGGCACTGGCGGTCGGCGCGCTCGCCCTCTGGCAGGTGTTCCGACCGCTGCCGCAGGGCAGCAAGTACTACCTGATCATCTTCCTGGCCGGCGTACTCCCGCTGGTCTTCCTGGTCTACCCGGCCGGCCTGTGGCTGCCGGCCCGACGGCGGCCCGGCGGAAGCGGCCCGCCGGCCGCGGAGATCCTGCCGCGACCGGCCCCGGCGCGACCCACGGCGGTGGACTGGCTCCTGTTCGCCCTGGCCGTGGCCGCCTGCCTCTACCCCGTGCTGCCGATCCCGCTCGGCACGGGCGGTGGCGGCTACAACGCCTTCCTCGACCGGCAGGGCCTGCTCGCGCCGGTGGACGTGGTGCTGGGCACCGTCCTGCTGCTCCTGCTGCTCGAGGCGTGCCGGCGTACCACCGGATGGATCCTGCCCGTGGTCTGCCTGCTGTTCCTCGGCTACGGCTACTACGGCGGGCTGCTGCCGCAGGGCTGGCCGGTCGCCCACGCGGGGCTCGACTTCAGCCAGTTGGTGGACGCGTTCTACAACTCCGACAGCGGCTTCTACGGCACGCCGCTGGACGTGGCCGCCTCGTACATCGTGCTGTTCACCATCTACGGTGCGGTGCTGGACCTCTCCGGGGCCGGGCGGTTCTTCGTCGACCTGTCGGCGGCGGCGTTCCGCCGCTCGCGTACCGCCGCCGGGCGGACGGCGGTGGCCTCCGGCTTCCTGCTCGGCACCGTCTCAGGCTCCGGCGCCGCGACGACCGTGAGCATCGGTGCCGTCACCTGGCCGCTCCTGCGCCGGGCCGGCTATCCCGCCGAACGGGCCGGCGGCATGCTGGCCGCGGCCGGGGTCGGCGCGATCCTCTCCCCACCCACCCTGGGTGCGGCGGCGTTCATCATCGCCGAGTACCTGGGCGTTTCGTACCTCCAGGTGCTGGGTTGGGCCACCGTGCCGACGGTGCTCTACTACCTCGGCATCCTGCTGTCGGTGGAGATCGACGCTCGCCGCTCCGGCGTACGCCCGGTGGTGGTCGACGTCAGCTCGCCGTGGCGCCTGCTGGCCCGGTTCGGCTACCACTTCGCCTCGCTGATCGTCATCGTGGCGCTGCTCGCGGTCGGCGTCTCCGCGACGCGGGCGGTCGTCCTCGCGACCCTCCTGGCGGCCGGGCTGTCCTTCCTGGACCGCTCCCACCGGCTAACCCCGGCCCGACTCGTCACCGCGCTGGTCACCGGCGTACGCGGCGTGCTCGCGGTGACCGCCGTCTGCGCCGCTGCCGGCATCATCACGGCGACCACGACGAAGACCGGTCTCGGGCCGCAGGCGGCGGCGCTGCTGGTCGGCGGGGCCCGGGCGGTCACCTCGGACCCGACCCTCGTGCTGGTGCTCACCGCGCTGCTGGCGGCCCTCGCCCTCAGCCTGCTGGGCCTGGCCGTACCGGTGACCGCCTCGTTCGTGATCGGTTGGGTGATCATCGGCCCGGCGCTGCTCGACCTGGGCGTGACGGCTCCGGCCGTGGCGATGTTCGTCTTCTACTTCGCGGTCCTGTCCGAGGTGTCCCCACCGACCGCGCTCGCCGCCGTGGCCGCCGCCGCGGTCACCGGCGGCCGGCTCGTGCCCACCATGTGGCAGACCCTGCGCTATGCGCTGCCGGCCTACCTGATCCCGATCGCCTTCGTGATCACCCCGGCCGGGCTGGGGCTGCTCGGCATCGGCGGCGTCCAGCGGGTCGCCTTCGCGGGCGCGGTCACCGCGCTCAGCGTGGCCGTCCTCGCCGTCGCCGCCGGTGGGTGGCTGCCCGGCGTGGGCCCCGCCGGCGCCCCGGAACGCGTGCTCGGCGCCCTCGCCGGGGTCACCCTGCTCTGGCTCGAACCCGTACCGGTCACCCTCGGCGCCGCACTGGCCGCCGTGGCGGTGGCGGGCGTGTTCGTACGACGCGGATCCGCCGGTCGGACCGGCGGGCCGCGCACCGCACCGACCGACCTCCGGGAGGAGAAACTGTGAGACGAATCGACGTGAGGTTCGTGGCGGGCCTGACCGTGTCCACCCTCGTCGCGGTCGTCACCGCGGGCTGCGGGGGCCAGCAGGGCGGCGCCGCGAAGGACGACGCGGCCAGCGAGGTCACCTGCGAGGTGACCCGGGAGACCCGGGTCGGGATCGCCACCGGCAACGCGACCGGCGTCTACTACGTGGTCGGCAACGCCCTGGCCGGGCAGTTGTCCGGGGCGACCGGCGGCAAGCTGACCGGCACGGCGGCGGAGACGGGTGCCTCGGTGCAGAACGTCGAACAGTTGGTCGGCGGCCAGTACGACGTCGCGTTCTCGCTCTTCGACACGGCGGTCAACGCGGTGCAGGGCAAGGGCAGCTTCAGCGCGCCACAGCCGGTCGAGGCGCTCGCCCGCATCTACGACAACTACACGCAGGTGGTGGTCCGGGCCGACGCCGGGATCCGCTCGGTGGCCGACATGCGGGGCAAGCGCATCTCCACGGGATCCCCCAAATCCGGCACCGAGGTCATCGCCAACCGGCTGCTCCAGGCCGCGGGCCTCGATCCAGCCAGGGACATCCAGGCGCAGCGGCTCGACCTGACCAAGACGGTCGAGGGGATCAAGGACGGCAGCGTCGACGGCTTCTTCTGGTCCGGCGGCCTGCCCACCGGCGGCCTGACCGACCTGTTCACCACCGCCGGCGACAAGGTGACGTTCATCGACATCACGCCCCTGCTGCCGAAAATGACCGAGTTGAACCCGGCCTACCAGGCCGGCACGATCGGCCGGGACGCGTACCGGACGGCGACGGACACCCCGACCATCGTCGTGCCGAACGTGCTGCTGGTCCGCAAGGACCTGGACGCCAACGTCGCCTGCGCGATCACCCGGGTCCTCTTCGACAAGCGGGACGCCCTGATCCAGGCGAACGCGGCGGCGAAGGGCATCTCCCTGCAGGCCGCGCGCAGGACCGACCCGGTGCCGCTGCACCGAGGTGCCGCCAAGGCGCTGCAGGATCTCGGCGCGAACTGACCCGACTCAGAGGTTGGTGGGGGTGAGCGCGGCGCGGGCGGCGGCGACCAGCCGGTCGGTCTCGGCCAGCACCTCCGGGTCGTCGCCCGGGGTGCCCGGGTCGAGGCGGACCGTCCAGGTCAGGCCGTCCACGCCGGCAGACCGGCGGGCCGCCACCCGGCCGGCGCCGCCGGGCACCGGGTGGTGCCCGGTGTACGCCACCGAGCGGGTCACCCGAGCACGCACCTGGTGCGGCAGCTCGCCCGGGTCGAGCAGCAGGTACGTCTCGGCCGGCCCGTCGGCGACCACGACGTAGCCGTCCCGCTCGGCGACCGTCTCGGCGGGCGTGACGGTCAGCTCGCGGCCGGACCAGACCGCCTTGAGGATGTCGTGCCAGCCGAGCCGGTGGCCACGGCCGGGCAGCCACAGCCCGAGGTTGCTGGCCACCACCACCCCGTCGCCCTCGCCGTTGCCCGCCGCCGCCCAGGCCAGCACCCGCTCGTCGGCGGTCAGCGGCGGACGGTCGGCCGGCGGCAGCTTCGGCTTGCGGCTGAACAGTCCCATCAGAGCCCTCCGGCCGCCTGCTCGCGCAACGCCCGCGCGTGCTGCTCCAACGAGAGCAGCTCCCCGAAGGCCGCGAAGTAGTCGTCCTTGTTGTTGACCGGGTTGATGCGCTGGATCCGGGACTTGAGGTCCCGGATGCGCGCGGTCACCGACCCGAACTGCACCCGCGCCATGGTGATCGACACGTAGCGCGGGTCCGGTTCACCGTCGATCCGCAGCGGCTCCACCGCCAACTCGCCGACCAGCGCCGCGGCGGCCAGGTCGTCGCAGGCGTCGCGGACCGACTCGATCCAGACCGCGCCGCCGGTGGCCGAGGCGGCGCCGCCGGCCGCCGTGATGGCCGCCCGCACCGCCACGTGCACCGGGTGCCGGTATTCCGCGGCCTCGACCGCGTCGAACATCGGGCCGGCCAGCACCGGCTGCTGGAGGGCCAGCTTCAGCGCCTCCCGCTCGACCATCGACTGCGGGCTGTCCACCGCCGGCTCGGGACGGGCCGGCGCCGGCCGGGCGGCGGGCGCCGCGTCCCGGGCGCCGGCGGGCGGGGCGGAGGCGGAGGCGAGCACCGCCCGCTGCACCGGCTCGATCTCCATGCCGAGGTCCATGGCGAGCTTGCGGACGTACTCCGGGCGCTTCTCCCGGTCCTTGAGTTGCGCGACCAGCGGCGCGGCCCGGCGCATCGCCTCGACCCGGCCGTCGACGGTGTCCAGGTCGTAGCGACTGATCACGTGCCGCAGCGCGAAGTCGACAAGCGGCTCCCGGCGGGCGACGAGGTCGCGTACCGCCAGGTCACCCTTGGCCAGCCGCAGGTCGCACGGGTCCATGTTGTCGGGGCTGACCGCAATGAAGGTACGGCCGACGAAGCGCTGGTCGTCGGAGAAGGCCCGCAGCGCCGCCTTCTGCCCGGCGGCGTCCCCGTCGAAGGTGAAGATGATCTCGCCGGCCACGTCGTCGGTGTCCAGCAGCAGCCGGCGCAGCACCCCGATGTGGTCGGCGCCGAACGCGGTGCCGCAGGTCGCCACGGCGGTCGTCACCCCGGCCAGGTGGCAGGCCATCACGTCGGTGTAGCCCTCGACGATCACCGCCCGGCCCTGCTTGGCGATCTCCCGCTTGGCCTGGTCGATGCCGTAGAGCACGTGCGACTTCTTGTAGATCGGCGTCTCGGGGGTGTTCAGGTACTTCGGGCCGTCGTCGTCGTCGAAGAGCTTGCGGGCGCCGAAGCCGATCACGTCGCCGGTGAGGTCGCGGATCGGCCAGAGCAGCCGGCGGCGGAACCGGTCGATCAGGGTCCCGGACCGAGACTCGCGGGACAGCCCCGCCGTCACCAGCTCCTGGTGGGTGAAGCCCTGCTGGCGCAGGTGCTTGGTGAGCAGGTCCCAGCCGTCCGGGGCGAAGCCGCAGCCGTACCGCTCGGCGGCGGCCCGGTCGAAGCCGCGCTGGGCCAGGAACTCCCGGGCCGGCCGGGCGCCGGCGGTGGTGAGCTGGGCGGAGTAGAACTCCACGGCGGCGGCGTGCGCGGCGACCAGGCGCTGCCGCTGCCCCTGCTGCGGCCGGGGCCGGGGCGTGGACCGGTCGTCCTCGACGTAGCGCAACTGGATGCCGGCCCGGCCCGCCAGCCGCTCGACGGACTCCACGAAGCTCAGGTGCTCGGCGTCCATCAGGAACTTGATCGCGTCACCGCCCGCCCCGCAGCCGAAGCAGTACCAGACGTTGCGGGCCGGGGAGACGTTGAACGACGGGCTCTTCTCGTCGTGGAACGGGCAGAGGCCCTTGAGGTTGCCGCCGCCGGCGGACTTCAGGGTGACCGTCTCGGAGATCACGTCCGAGATCGAGGTGCGTTCCCGGACCAGCGTGATGTCCTCGTCCCGGATCCGCCCAGCCATGCGCCACCCCCTCGGCGTACATCCTGCCCTGCCGGACCGACGGGACGCCGGCCGGGGGACGCCGGTGTGGCGGCCACCGCTGCGGGCTTCGCCCGTTCCGGCCCGGGGGCCGGTCCGGCGCGGGGACCATGACCAGATGCGGAGGGTACGGGGCGCCCACGGCCCCTGGCCGGGGTGGCTGGCCGCCCGGCTCGGCCTGCGCGGCCCCACACCGCTGGAGGACGAGGCCGGGCACCGGCACGCCACCTGGCTCGAACTCTTCCTCGACCTGATCTTCGTGTACGCGCTGGCGGCGGTGGTGGCCCGGCTGGGCGCCGACCCGACCCCGTCACTGGGCGCCGTGCTGGCCGTGATCGGGCTCTTCCTGGTGCTGCAGTGGGCCTGGGTCGGGCAGGTCTACTATGACACCCGGTTCGACCCGGACGACCTGCCGCACCGGCTGCTGGTGCTGGTCGCGCTGGTCGGCGCCGGCGCGATGACGCTCGGCGTGGACGAGGTGCCGGAGAGCATCTGGCTGCCGGTCGGGTACCTGATCGTCCGGGGCGTCCTGCTCCTGCTCTACCTGCGCGCGCGGTTGACCGGCCCGAAGGCTCGGGCGATCACCACGGTCTATCTGACCGGTTTCGGGCTGGGCTGGCTGATCTGGCTGGTCTCGCTGGGCCTGCCGGCTCGGCAGCGCCCCGTGCTCTGGGCCCTCGCGATGGTGGTCGAGCTGGTCACGCCGTGGGTCGGCCTGCGCCAGCTGAGCCGCTGGCCGGTGGACCGGCGACACCTGCCCGAGCGGATCGGGCAGTTCACCATCATCGTGCTGGGCAGCGCGCTGGCCAGCCTGCTCGGCGCGGTGCCGGACCACCCCCGGCCACACATGATCCTCACCTCGGCGGCGGCCTTCCTGGTGCCGGCCGCCGTCTGGTGGGTCTACACCACCTTCGTCACCAGCGGCCTGGCGGCGAGCCGGCTGCGCGGCGGGCAGGCGTACACCTATCTGCACATCCCGCTCGGCGGGGCGCTGCTGGTGCTCGGCTGGGCGCTCGGGCAGGTGGTCCGGTTGCACGACGCCGGCGCGACCAGCCTGCCGCTGGAACTGCGGCTGCTGCTGGCCGGCTCGGTGGTGGTCTGGTCGCTCTGCGGGCTGGGCCTGTACGCGCTGTCGGCCCGGCCGAGCCGGGCGCGGCTGGCCATCGCCGGCTACGGCGTGGGCTCGGTCAGCGTGATCGCCGGGACGGTACGCACGCCGCGACTGCTGCTGTTCCTGCTCGCGGCGGCGATCGTCGGGTACGCCGTGCTGCTCACCCGGCGGCTGACCGCGGTACGCCAGGAACAGGACCGGCGGGCACGTCGCTGACCCGCGCTCACGCCGCCGCGGCCTCCTCGGCCTCGACCTCGCGTTTCCAGTCGGCCTTTGTCGAGCGCCACCCCTCGTCGTCCATGCCGCGCCGCCAGTAACCGGAGATGGAGAGCCGGCTGGCGGGCACGCCCCGCTCGACGCGCAGCAGCCGGCGCAGCTCCTTGACGAAGGTCGCCTCGCCGTGCACGAACGCGTGCACGTCGCCGGGCGGGAACTCCAGCGCGCGTACGGCGGCCACCAGCGCCTCCCCGACCGGCCGGTCGCCACGGTGCAACCAGGTGAGCTGGACCGCGCCGGGGCTGAGCAGCTTCTGCTCCTCGTCCGGACCGTCGATCTCGAGGAAGACGTGGGCCGGCGCGCCGAACGGGAGCCGTTCCAGGGCGGCGCCGATCGCCGGCAGCGCGCTCTCGTCGCCGACCAGCAGGTGCCAGTCGGCGTCCGGGCTCGGCGCGTACGCCCCACCCGGGCCGACGAAGTGCACCGGGTCACCCGGGCGCAGCGCGGCGGCCCACGGCCCGGCCAGCCCCTCGTCGCCGTGGTACACCACGTCCACGGTCAGCTCGCGGGCCAGCGGGTCCCAGGCCCGCACGGTGTACGCGCGCAGCCGGGGCCACTGCGCCCGGGGCAGGTCCCGGCGGATCGCGGCGAGGTCAAGTGGCCGCGGATGGTCGACCCCGGGGTGCGGGAAGACCAGCTTGATGTAGTGGTCGGTGAACTCGCCCACCGGCAGGTCGGCCAGCTCGTCGCCGCCGAGGACGAGCCGGATCAGGTGCGGGGTGGGTCGCTCGGTGCGCAGCACCCGGACCGAGGTGACCGTGCGGGGGCGTTCCGTCATGCCACTTAGGCTAGCCTAAGTCGCCACCGTCCCCCACCGGAGGCCCGGCACCGGGCACCAGCCGGGTGTGCCAGGTCACGGCCGCCGGGTCGGTGAGTGAGGCGACCTGGTCGATCACCACCCGCAGCCGGGCGGCGTCGTCCGGGGCGGCCCGCCACTGCGGGGCGAAGACCGGGTCGAGCCCGTCCGGCGCGCGTCGGACCAGCTCGGCCACCAGCTCGGCCAGGACCTCCCGCTGCCGCTCGTAGCGGCCCCGGGCACCCGGACGGCGCATCACGTAGCGCAGCGCGATGCCCTTGAGCAGGGCGCAGCGCGCCCGGATCGGCCGGGGCACCACCAGATCGGCGCCGTAACGCCGATGCGGGCCGGCACCGAACCGCTCCTGCGTGGCGGCCACCGCCGCCGACACGAACCGGCCGGTCAGCCCGCTCGTGGTGGCCTTCAGCGCCGCCTGCGCACGGTGGCTGCCGTCGTACCCGGCGAGGGGGGCGAGCAGCGGGTCGGCCAGCAACTCCACGAGCACCTCGCCCAGATCCGCCGGGGACTCCCCCGAGTAGGTGGCCGCCACGTCCGCGCAGAGCGCCGCCCGCTCGTCGGCGTCGACCAGCAGCGGGCGCAGCGTCACGTACCCGCCGTGGATGCCGTCCTCCACGTCGTGCACCGAGTACGCGACGTCGTCGGCCCAGTCCATCACCTGAGCCTCCAGGCAGCGCCGCTCGCCGGGCGGTGCGCCCTCCCGGATCCAGCCGAAGACGCCCGCGTCGTCGGCGTACACCCCGAACTTGCGCTGCCCCGGCCGGCGCCGCCAGGGGTACTTGCCGACCGCGTCGAGTGCGGCCCGGGTCAGGTTCAGCCCGGCGGACGTGTCGTCCGGGGCGAGCACCTTCGCCTCCAGCCGGGTCAACACCCGTAGCGTCTGCGCGTTGCCCTCGAACCCGCCGCAGGGCGCGGCCAGCAGGTCCAGCGCCGCCTCGCCGTTGTGCCCGAACGGCGGGTGCCCCAGGTCGTGGGCCAACCCGGCGGTGTCCACCACGTCCGGGTCGCAGCCCAGCCGGGCGCCCATCTCCCGGGCGATCTGGGCCACCTCCAACGAGTGGGTCAGCCGGGTACGCAGGAAGTCGTCCGTACCGGCCGTGTGCACCTGGGTCTTGGCGGCCAGCCGGCGGAACGCCGCGGAGTGCAGCACCCGGGCCCGGTCCCGCTCGTAGGGGGACCGGCCGTAGTCGGTGTCCTTGGGCGCCTCCTCGACCCGCCGGGCGTCCCCCGCCGGCACCGGTCCGCTCAACCGGTCACCGTTCCCGCAGTACGCAGAACTCGTTGCCCTCCGGGTCGGCCAGCACCGTCCACTCCACGTCGCCCTGGCCGATGTCGACGTGCCGGGCGCCCATGTCGACCAGCCGCTCGACCTCGGCCTCCCGGTCGGTCGGCCGCAGGTCGATGTGCAGCCGGTTCTTCGTCTGCTTGTCGTCGGCGACCGGGACGAAGACCAAGCCGGGAAGCCGGTCGGCGGACTGGCGGATCTCCACCTCGTCCGGCGTCTCGCTGACGAGCTGGTAGCCGAGCGCCTCGGCCCACCAGCGGGCCAGCCGGCCGGGGTCGCGGGCGTCGATGGTCAGGTTCTCCCAGACGCTGGTCATGCAGTCACCCTTCCCCTCGGCGGCGTACGCAATCCGCGGTGCACAGGCGAGATCAGGTTACGCCCGCCACGCCCCGACGGCCGGCCCGTGACGCCTCGCCGACGGCCTCGCAAGGGCCGATCGGATCAGAGTTGTCACCCAATCGCCGAGCGTTACGGGATCGCGGTCGGAGATGGCCAGCGGTAGCGTTCCCAGCGCGGAACGTGACCAGCCGACATGCAGAGCCCGACCGGCAGGGAGAGACGATCGTGGACGCAGACACGGTGGTGGGTACGGAGTTGCGCGGCCTGCGCCAGCGCCGCCCCGAGGTCTCCGGGACGGTGCTCGCCGGCACCGACGGGTTGCTGATCTCCAGTGACCTGCCGGCCACCGACGCCACGCACCTGGCGGCACTCGCGGCCGCCAGCTTCGGGCTGGGCAGCCGGGTGGCCGACACGGTGCGGCAGGGCGAGTTCCGCGAGTCGGTGGTGCGCACCAGCGCCGGTTGCGTGGTCACCTACCCGGCCGGGCGCAACGCCCTGCTGACCCTGGTCACCGTCACCGTGGCGGCCGACCTGGAGCCGCTGCACGAGGAGGCCCGGGCGGTCGCCCACCGGGCCGGTTCGATGCTGGACATCCGCGCTCACGGGATCGGCGGGACCCCGGTGCCGGACGCGCACGCCCCGCTCGCCGTACGCACGCCGATGGCGACCCTGCCGACCCAGCTGCGCCGCTCCACGCGTACCACCTGGCGCCGACCACCGATCTGAGCCGCCGGCCGGGCTTCCCGACGCCGGACAGCCGGCGGCGGCCCGGGCGACCGGGCCGCCGCCGGCTGTCCGGCAGTCGTCAGCGGCTGTCCGAGCCGCCGGTCTCCACCGCGGCCCGACCGGCCTCCAACCGCGCCACCGGCACCCGGAACGGCGAGCAGGAGACGTAGTCCAGGCCGACCTCGTGGAAGAAGTGCACCGAGTCGGGGTCGCCACCGTGCTCGCCGCAGACGCCGAGCTTCAGCTCCGGCCGGGCCGCCCGGCCCTCCTCGGCGGCGATGCGCACCAGCCGGCCCACGCCGTCGCGGTCGATCGACTCGAACGGCGAGATGCCGAAGATGCCCAGCTCCAGGTAGCGCCAGAAGAACGCGCCCTCGACGTCGTCGCGGGAGAATCCCCAGGCCATCTGGGTCAGGTCGTTGGTGCCGAAGGAGAAGAACTGCGCGGCCTCGGCGATCTGCCCGGCGGTCAGCGCCGCCCGGGGCACCTCAATCATCGTGCCGATCAGCACCTCGACCCCGCTGTCGCCGACCACCTCGGCGATGATCTTCTCGGCCTCGGCGCGGACCGTCTCCAGCTCCTGCACCGCGCCGACCAGCGGCACCATGATCTCCGGCTTGGCGACCGTGCCGCCGCGGACGCACTCGACGGCCGCCTCGGTGATCGCCCGGACCTGCATCGCGAACAGCCCGGGGATCACCAGACCCAGCCGGACACCGCGCAGGCCCAGCATCGGGTTCTCCTCGTGCATCCGCCGGACGGCGGCGAGCAGCGCCTCCTCCTTGGCCACGTCCTCGCCGCGCTCCTGGGCGACGGCGACGTTGACCGCGAGCTGCTCCAGCGGCGGCAGGAACTCGTGCAGCGGCGGGTCGATCAGCCGGACGGTGACCGGCAGCCCGTCCATCTCGCGGAAGATCTCCACGAAGTCGGCCCGCTGCAACGGCAGCAGCGCCGCCAGCGCCGCGTTCCGCTCGGCCTCGCTGCGGGCCAGGATCAGCCGCTCCACCAGCTCCCGGCGGTCGCCGAGGAACATGTGCTCGGTCCGGCACAGCCCGATGCCCTCGGCGCCGAAACGCCGGGCCCGGGCGGCGTCCGCGCCGGTGTCGGCGTTGGTGCGGACCGCCAGCCGCCGCTTGCCGTCGGCGTGCGTCATGATCCGGTGTACGGCCCGGACCAGGGCGTTGTCGATGTGCTCCGGGTCGAGGCTGCCCTCGAAGTACTGCACCACCTCCGACGGCATGACCGGCACCTCGCCGAGGTACACCTTGCCGGTGGTGCCGTCGATGGAGACGACGTCGCCCTCGCGGACGGTCTGCCCGCCGACGGTGAAGGTCCGGCCCGGCACGTTGACGTCGATCTCGTCGGCACCGGAGACGCAGGTCTTGCCCATGCCCCGGGCGACCACCGCGGCGTGGCTGGTCTTGCCACCCCGGGAGGTCAGGATGCCCTTGGCGGCGATCATGCCGTTCAGGTCGTCCGGGTTGGTCTCCCGGCGGACCAGGATCACCGACTCCCCCTCGGCGGCCAGCTCGACCGCCCGGGCGGAGGTGAAGACGACCTTGCCCGAGGCCGCACCCGGTGAGGCGCCGATGCCCTTGGCCACCGGCTGGAACTCGTGGTCGAGCTGGAAGCGGGGGAACATCAGCTGAGCGAGCTGCGCGCCGTTGACCCGGTGCAGCGCCTCGTCCAGGTCGATGAGCCCCTCGTCGACGAGCTGCCCGGCGATGACGAACGCGGCGGCGGCGGTGCGCTTGCCGACCCGGGTCTGCAACATCCAGAGCTTGCCGCGCTCGATGGTGAACTCGATGTCGCAGAGGTCCTTGTAGTGCTCCTCCAACCGGGCCATGAACGACAGCAGCTGGTCGTAGGACGTCTTGTCCATCCGCTCCAGCTCCTGCAACGGCACGGTGTTGCGGATGCCGGCCACCACGTCCTCGCCCTGGGCGTTGGCCAGGTAGTCGCCGTAGATGCCCTGCGCGCCGCTGCCCGGGTCCCGGGTGAAGGCGACCCCGGTGCCGGAATCCGGGCCGAGGTTGCCGAAGACCATGGCCACCACGTTGACCGCGGTGCCGAGGTCGGCCGGGATCCGCTCCTGGCGGCGGTAGAGCACCGCGCGGTCCGCGTTCCACGACTCGAAGACCGCGCGGATGGCCAGGTCCAACTGCTCGCGCGGCTCCTGCGGAAACTCCCGGCCGGTGTGCTTGGCGAAGATCTTCTTGTACGCGTCGACCAGCCCACGCAGGTCGTCCGCGTCCAGGTCCAGGTCGTTCTCGGTGCCCTTGGCGCGCTTGGCGTCGTCGAGCGCGTGCTCGAACTCCTCGCCGGGCACGTCGCAGACCGTCTTGCCGAACATCTGAATCAGGCGCCGGTACGAGTCCCAGGCGAACCGGTCGTTCCTGCCGGCCTGCGCGCTGAGCCCGACCACGCTGCGGTCGTTGAGGCCGACGTTGAGGACGGTCTCCATCATGCCGGGCATGGAGAACTTCGCCCCCGAGCGCACCGAGACCAGCAGGGGGTCCTCCGGGTCGCCGAGCCGCTTGCCCATCGCCCGCTCCAGCGACTCCAGGTGCGCCTCGATCTGGCCGGCCAGGCCCTCGGGCTCCGAGCCGGTGCTCAGGTACGCCTTGCAGGCTTCGGTGGTGATGGTGAAGCCGGGTGGGACGGGCAGACCGAGATTCGTCATCTCGGCCAGGTTCGCCCCCTTGCCGCCGAGCAGGTCCTTGAGGTCCTTGTTGCCCTCGGCGAAGTCGTAGACGTACTTGTGTTCCACCGTCTCTTGCGCTGCCACCTAGAGCCTCCCACGCGCGCCGGTCCGACACTTAACGAAGGTTCAGTTGCTCTCTTACCCCGGAGCGGACCACCGGTAATCCGGTCGTCGCCGCCGATCGGTGGGCGAAGGTTAAGCGAACATCGAGTGGCCTGGGACCGTTCGGTGACAATAGGCACAGCCATCACGACTATCCGCGTTCGTACCGGTTTTTGGGAACGCTTCCACGCGCACGATCACGCAGGTGATCGCGCCGCCGTACCCTTGACGGCACGCATTCCGGTGAACCTCACCTTTGCCATAACCGACGCGAATACACCCCCGGGAGCCGCCGCCGTGTCGACCAGCCCCTCCACCGGCTCCGCCACCGACCCGGCGCCGCTCCTCCCGCCGCCGGGCCAGGAGACGGGCCCGCTCCTTCCGCCGGCCCCGCTGCCCGCTCACGAGCCGGACGCCGCCACGCTGGCCCGGACGGCCGAACGGGTCGCCGGCGACCTGCTCGCCCCGCCCGCCCCGGTCCGGCTGGCCGACGTCGTGCCCGCGCCGGAACTGGTCGAGCCGGACCCCGACGCGGACTGGGTGCTGCCCGCCGACGCGGTCGTCGTGGCCAGCACCGACCCGGCCGCGCTGGCGGTCGCCGGGCACCTGGCCGAGCTGCTCCGACCGGCCACCGGGTACCTCCTGCCGGTGACCGACGCGGCCCGACCCGAACCGGCCGGAGGCATCGCGCTGATGCTCGCGGTTCCGCCCGCCGGGGCCGGCCCGGACACCGACCTCGGTGCCGAGGGGTACCGGCTCACCGTGGCCGCCTCCGGCGTGACGATCACCGCGGCCACCGCCGCCGGGCTGTTCTACGGCGTACAGACCCTGCGTCAACTGCTGCCGCCCGCGATCGAAAGTCCGGTCCCGGTCACCGAGCGCTGGGTGCTGCCCGGCGGCACGGTCACCGACCGGCCCCGCTTCCCGTACCGGGGCGCGATGCTCGACGTGGCACGGCATTTCTTCACCGCCGAGGACGTCCTGCGCGTCATCGACCACCTGGCCCGGTACAAGCTCAACCACCTGCACCTGCACCTGACCGACGACCAGGGTTGGCGGATCGCGGTGCCGGGCTGGCCCCGACTGACCAGCGTCGGCGGGGCGAACGAGGTGGGCGGCGGACCGGGCGGCTGGTACACCCGGGCCGACTACCGGCGGATCGTCCGGTACGCCGCTGCCCGCCACGTCACCGTGGTGCCCGAGATCGACCTGCCCGGGCACACCCACGCCGCACTGACCGCCTACGGGGAACTCGCCCCGGACGGCATCGCCCCGCCGCCCTACACCGGCACCGAGGTCGGCTTCAGCTACGTCGACCCGGCCGGCGAGCGCACCTGGGCGTTCATCGCCGACGTGCTCGGCGAGTTGGCCGCGCTCACCCCCGGGCCGTGGCTGCACATCGGGGGCGACGAGGCGTTCAAGGTCAAGGGCGCGACGTACACCGACTTCGTCGAGCGGGTGCAGCGCGTCGTCGCCGACACCGGCAAGACTGTGGTCGGCTGGCACCAGATCGCCCCGGCCGGGCACCTCGACGGCCGGGTACTGCAGTGGTGGGGCACCACGACCGAGGACGCCGCGACGGTCGACGCCGTCCACCGCGGCGCCCGGCTGATCCTCTCGCCCGGCAACCACAGCTACCTGGACATGAAGTACGCCCCGGACACGCCCATCGGGCACGACTGGGCCGGGCTCATCGACGTGCGCCGGGCGTACGACTGGGACCCCGGCACACACGTCGCGGGGGTGCCCGCCACGGCGGTGCTGGGCGTGGAGGCCCCGCTCTGGACCGAGTCGGTGACCTCGCTGGCCGAGGTGGAGTTCATGCTGCTGCCCCGGCTGCCCGCCCTCGCCGAACTGGGCTGGTCGCCCCGGGCCACCCACGACTGGGCCGGCTTCCGCGACCGCCTGGCCGGGCACGGCCCGCGCTGGACCACCGCCGGGATCCACTTCCACCGCTCCCCCGAGGTCCCGTGGCCGACGGACCGGGCCCAACCGCCCACCGAGGTCAAACCTCGCATCCCGTCCCAGAACCACCCGGACTCCGCCGCCGACCCGGGCCGCGTCCCGCTCACCGACCCGTCCTGACCCCGTCCGCGCCGCCGCCCGCCGGCGGGCGGCGTCGGCGTCGGCGTCGGCGGGCGGCGTCGGCGGGCGGCGTGGGCGGGCGGCGTGGGCGGGCGGCGTGGGCGGGCGGCGTGGGCGGGCGGCGTGGGCGGGCGGCGTGGGCGGGCGGCGGCGCGGGGGCTGCCGATGCTCTCGGCGTCGGCGTCGGCGTCGGCGGGCGGCGTCGGCGCGACCGTGGCGGCGTCTGGCATCGGCGGTCGGGTCAAGGCCATCATGTGCTTGATGTCCGGTTCGTTGCCGACCGGCTGCGTCAGGTGTCCGATATCTGGTGCGCGTCCCGTGGCCGGTGCCACCCCGGCGCTGGAATCGGCGGGCGGCCGGGGTCGTTGAACATGGCACACCACCACGGGTCCACCGGCCCCCGGTGCGCTGGCCCCCGGAGCGTCGAGCCGCCGGGAACACCCTGCCAGCCGGCCCGGTTACATCCCCCGGAGCCACGGCCCCTGGAACATCCGGGCCGGCCTCCACGGTTACACCCCCGGACGCCCGAGCAGGCCCCCCGCGCCGGGCAGATCTCAATGACTTTCCCCCTTGCTGAAGGCCACGCGCCCCCTTGTGCGTGTCCCGTGCACACCCCCGAGCAGAGCAGAGGAGCACGCCCATCATGCGTACCGATCTGATCCGCAAGAGCGCCCTGACCGCTGTCGGCCTGGCCGCCACCGCCGGTGGCATCGCCGCACCCGCCGTCGCCGCCCACGCCGCGGAGGCCAAGCCCGCCGCGCAGGTGCAGGCCGACCGTAAGCCCGCCAGTGAGCGACACAGCAGTGAGCGTCAGCTCGGTGTGCGCTACGAGGCGCAGCCGAACTTCTACTACTGCGG